>CAIOIZ010000011.1 GCA_903858475.1 uncultured Bacteroidota bacterium | reverse complement strand
TATAAAAAAGCCGCCACTTTCCAAGACCGATTGAAAGTAAGTTTACTGGAACAAGAATTTAAAATTGAAAACGACCGTGGAGCACAAAGCTGGGATTGGTCAAAATTCAGCAACTGGATGGAAAGCCCTCATTTTTTTCATGTGTATTTTAATAGCCGCTCTTTTTTTATAATACCCAAGAATGCTTTTACAGATGATGAAGTGTTTGATGCAAGAAAAATATTGGCAGCTAAGATCAAGCGACAATAAAAAATAACTACTATTAAATAATAGCCTTATTATAATTTTTTCTCCATCAGGTAATGAGGAATGGTCACTTCCTCAAATTCCTCCCCACAAACCTTATACCCCAGTTTTTCATAAAAGCCAATGGCGGTTTTGCGGGCATGCATGGTCAGCTTCTTAAAACCCTTATCGCGGGCTACCGTTTCGGCAAAATTCATCATACTGGCACCAATACCCTTGCCCTGTAAATTATTTTGTACCGCCATCTGACGCAACCTCACCGTTTGAGGGTCTGTTTTGGTTAATAAACAGCAGGCCAAAATATCCTCCTCCTCAAAAGCACCTATTAAAATGTCTTCTTTT
The DNA here is from genome assembly GCA_903858475.1 of uncultured Bacteroidota bacterium. Lineage (GTDB taxonomy): Bacteria > Bacteroidota > Bacteroidia > Chitinophagales > Chitinophagaceae > Ferruginibacter. The sequence continues at coordinate 81,629 of CAIOIZ010000011.1, read as the reverse complement.
TCCTTTTTCAACTCGTCGGGGGTAAAGTCAAGGCCCAGGGGCTTGCGCAATACATCCATCCTCAAGGCAATCATCTTTTCGTAGTCGGCACTGCCGTGGTCTATTTGTTTTAAGGCCATAAAGACTTGGTTTTAAGGAGATTTGCTAATATTTCGAATTGAACCTACTACAAATTACTATTTTTTTCTAAAATAGTACCTCAATAAAGTGTCCCTTTCGCTTGCTCCATAAAATTGCTGCAATTAAAGGGCAAGCTTTTTCAAGTGCTTATTTAGTGAGGTGCCTAGTTTAAAACAACCTATTTATGCTGGTTTATACACGAAAAAACCGCTAATTTTTATGTTGGGTAGGCATTAAGCATAATTTTCCACATAACCATCAATTCGGTCAGTTTTACGTATGATTTATATTTCTTTGCATTTATCGCAAATTGTATATTTTTGCTCCCAGTTAAAACTAAATTTTACAATCATGTCAGACATTGCAACAAGAGTAAAGAAAATTATTGTTGACAAATTAGGTGTAGATGAAGCAGAGGTTACTCCAGAAGCTTCTTTCACTAATGATTTAGGTGCCGATAGCTTAGATACGGTAGAACTAATCATGGAATTTGAAAAAGAATTTAATATTTCTATTCCCGATGAACAAGCTGAAACCATCACTACTGTTGGTCAGGCTGTTACTTATTTGGAAGAACACGCCAAGTAATATCTTTTAATTATCACAGGCAAATTGTATGGCTTTAAATAGAGTTGTTGTAACCGGATTAGGTGCCCTCACTCCATTGGGTAAAACGCTTCCTGAATATTGGCAAGGGTTAGAAACTGGTGTGAGCGGATGCAATTTTATAACCCAGTTTGATAGCACTAAGTTTAAAACTCGGTTTGCCTGTGAGGTTAAAGATTTTGACGCTACCCATTATCTCGACAGAAAAGAAGCCCGCAAAATGGACCGCTATTGTCAGTTTGCTTTAATCGCAAGCGACGAAGCTGTAAAAGATGCGGGTATTAACAAGGATAATGTTGACCCCGACAGAGTGGGTGTTATTTTTGCCAGTGGAATTGGTGGTCTTATTACTTTTCAGGAAGAAGTTATCAATTTCGCCTTAGGCGATGGCACGCCGCGTTTCAATCCTTTCTTTATTCCTAAGATGATTCTGGACATTGCTGCCGGACAAATTTCTATGCGCCATGGTTTCCGTGGACCAAATTTTGCCGTAGTGAGTGCCTGTGCCTCCAGCACCAATGCCATTATCGATGCTTTTGATAATATTCGCCTCGGTAAGGCTGATATCATTATCACTGGTGGTAGCGAAGCGGTTATTAGTGCTGCCGGTGTGGGTGGTTTCAATGCCATGAAAGCCTTGAGCGAAAGAAATGATAGTCCACAAACCGCCAGCCGCCCCTTTGATAAAGACCGCGATGGATTTGTAATGGGAGAAGGTAGTGGTGTATTGGTTTTAGAAAACCTAGAACATGCTTTAGCAAGGGGTGCCCACATTTATTGTGAAATAGCCGGTGGTGGCGCTACTGCTGATGCACACCATATTACAGCCCCTCATCCCGAAGGATTGGGTGCTAATAATGTGATGAAAGTTGCATTGAAAGATGCTGGTTTAACCACCGAATCTATTGATTATATTAATGTACATGGCACCAGTACTCCATTGGGGGATATTGCAGAAACCAAGGCTATTAAAAATGTTTTTGGCGATCATGCATATAAACTCAGTATCAGCAGTACCAAAAGCATGACCGGTCATTGCCTTGGCGCAGCAGGTGCCCTCGAAGCACTGGCTTGTATCTTGGCTGTTACAAAAGATATTATTCCTCCTACCATCAATCATTTTACCGACGATCCTGATTTAGATGCTAATTTGAATTTTACTTTCAATAAGGCACAGTATCGTACCGTGAATGCTGCCCTCAGTAATACATTTGGATTTGGTGGACACAACGCAAGCGTTATTGTGAAGAAATACCAAGCCTAATTTAATCTGTCAAGTTTTAAAAAGAACCTCTTTTAGCTATTCATGAATAGCTAAGAATCATCCTGCCTTTTTCTTTCTTTTATTTTGCCATAAATAAGGTTTATTTTCGCTTAAATATACCAACCGTACTTTGCAATTTATTAGAGACTTATTCGGCGTTAATAAAAAAACCAAGGAGTTTAAAAAACAACTCAATAATGTATTGGGATTTGCTCCCGGCGACCTTGCGTTATACAAAACAGCCTTGAGCCATCGCAGTGTAAGAGAAGGGGCAGATGAAAACAATGAAAGGCTTGAATTTTTAGGAGATGCCGTATTGAGCTCCATCGTAGCACATTATTTATTTAGAAAATATCCTTACAAGGGAGAGGGCTTTCTTACAGAAATGAGAAGCAAGATGGTTAACCGCCAAATGCTTAATGACATCGCATTGAAAATGGGGTTGAAAAAAATTACTTTTTATAACAAGTTTGACAACTCATTGAAAATTTCTCAAATTTTCGGTAATACTTTAGAGGCATTGATTGGTGCTGTATTCCTCGACAAAGGATATGCAGGCACTAAAAAATGGGTGGAGAAATACATCATCATGCCACATCTATTTATCGACGACTTAGAGGTCATTGAAATTAATATCAAGAACAAATTATACGGATGGGCCAATAAAAATGGCAAAGCTTTGGAATTTGAAACCTTAGAAGAAAAGTTTGAAAATGGACGACGCTTATTTACCATTGGTGCCACAGTAGACGGAGAATTGATGGCCCAAGGAAAAGGATACAATAAAAAAGATGCCAGCCAAATTGCTGCGCAACTAGCAGTGGAGAAATTAGGTTTATAAGCAGCGCTACAGAATAATAATCATCAATCAGACAAATGAAATTCGGAATATTAGGTAGTGGTAGCTGGGGCACTGCCCTTGCAAAAATACTCACAGATAATGGCAACACTATTTATTGGTGGAATCGTCATCAATCGGCTATTGATTATATTCAACTACACCAACACAATCCTCAATATCTTACTACTGCCCATTTTGATAGCAGTCGATTGCAATTAACCACCGATGCAAGTGAAGTAATTAAACAGTCCGATGTAATTATCATTGCAGTGCCATCTGCATATGCCGAGGCGGTGCTGGGTTCGCTTGACAGTAATATATTCAAAGGCAAAAAAATAATTTCTGCCATCAAGGGAATCTTGCCTACTCAAAATATCCTCTTGAATGATTATTTGAAAAATCAGTTTGATGTAGCACTCAGTGATTATTTTGCGGTACTCGGCCCCTGTCATGCAGAAGAAGTGGCTGCAGAAAAACTTTCCTATCTTACTTTTTCTGGTGTAGATGAAATAACGGCTGCCAACATCGCGGAGTATTTCCGTACACACTATTTGAATACGGTTACCAATTCAGACATATATGGTGTACAATATGCCGCGATATTAAAAAACATTTATGCAGTGGGTTCGGGAATTGCACATGGATTGGATTACGGAGATAATTTTCTAAGTGTTTTAATTGCCAACAGTGCCGATGAAATGGCAGGCTTTCTGCGCAATCTGGGTGTGCAGGACATACAAGTGGGATCTATCGATCATCACCCTTCTACAAAAAAAGAACATACTGCTACTAATTATGCGGCATCGGTATACTTGGGCGATTTATTGGTAACCTGCTATAGTCCACATAGTCGTAACAGAAGTTTTGGCAATATGATTGGCAAAGGATATGCTGTTAAAGCAGCACAGTTGGAAATGAATATGGTGGCAGAAGGATACAATGCTAGTAAATGTATGTATGGCATCAACCAACAAATAAAAGCCGATATGCCAATTGCATCCACCATCTATAAAATATTATGGGAAGAATGGCCCGCTGCGGAAGGATTCAAGTTTATTGAAAAGAACCTAGTGTAAAAATGCTGTCAAGTTTAATTGGCTATTTAGCAAATTCAGAAAAACAAAGCAGCCGCAATTCCATCTGCAAATAATTTACCCTCCTTGCTTAGTAGTATATGATTGTCTTCTACCCTTATTTTCTTTGATTGTATATAGGGTTGGGCAGCATTTAACAATCCGGTTACAGCATCAGCACCATGAATACTTTCCACTTTATTTAAATCAATGCCTGTATTTGTTCTTAAAGCTGTCATGCTATATTCATTCAATTGTTCTTGGCTGCTCAACACTTCCTGTTCCTTCGGAATCTGATTATTGGCGAGTGATTGTATATACAAGGCATTGTTGGCAATATTCCAACTCCTTGTTTTATGGCCATCAAAGGAATGAGCAGAAGGACCAAATCCATAATAAGCATCGGCTTCCCAATAATTGCTATTGTGTATACTTTTTTTTCCAGGCAATGCGTAATTGCTGATTTCATAATGTTGGTAGCCTGCTCGCTCCATCCATTCCATCAGTAATAAAAATTGATTCGCCTGCCTATCGGCATCTACTGCTTCTTTTTTTCCTTGCTGAATCATTTTATTCAATGCAGTAGAAGGCTCAACTGTTAACGCATAGCAACTAATATGCGGAATCTTTTTTTCAATGACGATGGCTACGTTTTTTTTCCAGTTGCTATCATCCAGCAGTGGTGAACCATATATCAGGTCAATAGAATAATTATCAAAACCTGCCGATTGAATGGCGTCTATGCAGTCCAATGATTCTTTGGCTGTATGTACCCTGTTCATCCATTTCAATTCTTCGTCTTGAAAACTTTGAATACCTACGCTCAACCTATTTATACCCAAGGATTGCCAGGCCAGCAGTTTTTCTTTGTTGATATCATCCGGATTTGCTTCAAGCGTGATTTCTATTTTCTCCGAAAAAGAAAAGCGTTTTTGCAATGTTTCAAAAATACTTTGCAGGTCTTGTATGGGTAATATACTGGGACTGCCTCCACCAAAATAAAGGGTATTTATTTTTTCCTTTGCTCCCTGATCTTGGGGTATAAAAGAGGGCGTAATGTTGATTTCTTTTTTTAATGCATCTACAAATGCTCCCATCTGCTTCGGTACTGTAGAAAAATGAAAATTACAATAATGGCAAGCCTGCTTACAAAAGGGGATATGTATATAAATGCCTGCCAAAGGAGTTTTGATTTAAGTATCGCAATAATATTTTAGTTTTGAAGACAGATGCCAATAAAAACAAATCGGTTAGCCCTTTTTCTTGCAGTGACTTGTTTTTTTCATTGCTTTATTGGTTACGGCCAACCACCGCTTCATTCTTATCAGTTACTGGTAAACTATATTGACAAAGATAATTCCTTTAGTGCTCCTGAAGGGCAGTTGCAAAGATCTTTCAACGGCCAGGCAGCATGTATTCAATACATTCAAAAAATCCCGTCCCTACTTGCGGCTAAAGGATATCCAACTGCCTCTGTAGATAGTATTGCTTACACCGATACCGCAGCTCAAATTTTTTTGTATGTAGGCAAAAAATATTACTGGGTAAAAATCACTCCTGTGGGTATCGAAAAAAGGGCCATGGACGAAAGTGGCTACTTGGAGAAAAATTTCTCCAACAAACCAATGAATATTCCTCAATTGCAAGCCATACAACAACGCATTTTATTGTATTATGAAAAAAACGGGTATCCGTTTGCGGAAGTTTACCTCGATAGTATTCAGGTAGATGATAATAAAATCAATGCCTTGCTGAAAGTGAATAAGTTCATCGCCTATCATATTGATAGCATTCATTTATTTGGCAAAGCCATTCTGTCAAAAAAATTCCTCTATCATTTTTTAAACATTCCTCCTGGCGCTTTATACAACAAAGAAAGATTGCAACAAGTAGATAAGCGTTTACAACAGTTGCCTTATATACAAGCCATTCAGCCTAGTAATATCAGTATGCTGGGAAGTGGTTCGATATTGAATTTATACTTATCTCCTAAGCGAAGCAGTCAGGTTGATGTGTTATTGGGTTTATTGCCGGGCAACGGCATCACTAATAAATTTCAATTAACAGGCGATGTAAAATTGAATTTGCAAAATGCATTGCGTGGGGGCGAAACTATCATTGCCAATTGGCAAAGTTTACAACGAAAATCACCCCGTTTGAACCTAGCTTATCAAAAACCTTATTTTTTAAATAGTAACCTGGGACTGGATCTTTCCTTTGATTTGTTTAAAAAAGACTCTTCCTTTTTACAAGTGAATAGTCAGATAGGATTAAATTACCTTTCTACGATTAATCAATCGGGTAAAATTTTCTTTCAGTGGCATAATAATTTTTTATTGGCCAATGGGGTGGATACCAATATAGTCAAGCAGACAAAAAAACTGCCCCCCAATATTGATGTTAATTCGGCCAGTATGGGTATTGAATACGATTGGAACCATACTAATTATAGGTATAATCCCCGTAGTGGCGAAGAGATTAAAATATATGCTACCATTGGTTTGAAAAATGTAAAGCCAAATAACGACATCATCAATTTAAAAGATCCCAATTTCAATTATGCTTCCTTGTATGATTCATTAAAAGTAAAATCCTATCAAATAAGGATTAAGATGGCAGCATCTCATTATTTTCCAGTGGCCAAACAAGCAACCCTTAAGGTTTCCCTGCAAAGCGGCGTTTTTTTAAGTCCTAATGTTTTCCGCAACGAACTCTTTCAAATTGGGGGATACAAATTATTAAGAGGGTTTAGTGAAGAGAGCATCTATGCCACGAGGTATCTATGTACCACGGCTGAATATCGTTTATTGCTTGGGTTGAGATCCTATCTATTTGGGTTTACTGATTTCGGGTGGGTGCAAAACAAATACCAGTCCTTGAACGTGACCAATAATTTTATCAGTGCGGGGATTGGGATGGCATTTGAAACCAAAAACGGCTTGCTCAATGTTAGCTATGCCATGGGCAAAAGAAATGATGTACCCTTTAATATTAGGGAAGCATCTAAGATTCATTTTGGGTATGTGAATTTTTTTTAGTGGATTTGATTACCCCGAGTACTGTTATTTATTTTTATTTCAATCAACCGTTCCTTAATTTGAATACTTGCAATTACTTTTGCCAAAATTAATTCCTACTTGAAACAGCTGTTTTCCATTTTGTTGTTGACTATTATCTTGCCGCTTTATCCATTGGCGCAGCAAAAGGATTCTATTTTACAAGTTCCCGCTGTTATTAAGGATAGCACTCATTCCAATCAGGTTTTGGTGAATCAGCCAATCATTGAAAAGAATCAATTCATCAATTACAGTATTCCGGTATTGCCTTATACAGCCCATATTAAGAACCGACCAGATAATGATTACTTATTTTATTTGTTAGCAGGGTTGGTATTATTATTAGCATTACTCCGTTCCTTTTTTGCCCGGTATATCGCTACTTTGTTCAGGGTGTTTTTTAATACTTCGTTGCGGCAAAATCAACTCACAGATCAGTTATTACAATCTAAGTTGCCCTCTTTATTATTCAATGTTTTTTTCTTTATTTCTGGCGGCTTGTATATTTATTTCTTATTTCAATATGACAATATTCAGTTGTCACAAAATAAGTGGTTGATAATGGGTGCCAATATTTTGCTGATGGGTTTGGTATACGGTGTAAAATATAGCATTCTCAAATTTGCGGGTTGGATAACAGGTAATCGGGAAACGGCCCATATCTATATTTTCGTTGTGTTTATGATCAATAAGATCATTGGTATTTTACTATTACCCTTAGTCATTCTATTGGTTTTCGCAAATCCTGCTTATTTGCATTCCATCGAAATAGTATCCTTTTGTGTGGTCGGCTTATTATTATTATTGCGTTATTTTAAGTCCTTTGGCTTACTGCAAAACAGATTAAAAATGAGTACACTGCATTTTATTCTCTTGATTTCTTCTGTTGAAATACTCCCTCTTTTGTTGATTTACAAAGCATTGATGCTTTTCTTGAACAAAAATGCATAAATTTGCATCACCATTGAATATTATAATTTACTATGGTAAAAAAAGGAGCAAATAAAGTCGCTAAACCGACTAAGGCAGTTAAGAAAATATTAATTACCCAACCAAAGCCCGAAGGTGTTAAGTCTCCTTACTTTGATTTGGCAGTTAAATTCGATGTACATCTCGATTTTCATCCTTTTATAGTGGTGGAAGCCATTCCTGCAAAAGATTTCAGAAAGCAAAAAATTGATATTGCCGCATATTCTGCAGTAATTTTTACCAGCCGCAATGCCATTGATCATTTTTTCCGCAGTTGTGATGAAATGAAAGTGACCGTATCACAGGACACCAAATATTTCTGTATCACAGAAGCAGTTGCATTGTATTTGCAGAAATTCATTTTATATAGAAAGCGCAAAGTATTTTATGGTGCAGATGGCACCAACAAAAGTCTTTTTGATGTAATCAACAAGCATAAGGATAATGAAAAATTTCTTTACCCTTGTTCCGAATCCTTTGACAGTGAAATTACCAACTACCTAAAGTTTAATAAATGTGAATTTGCAACACCCGTACTTTATAAAATTATCAGCAACGATATTAAGGAAGTAGTGGGTAGAAACTATGATATCATTTGTTTTTTTACACCGGGTGGCGTAAAGAGCCTGTTAGAAAATTTCCCCAAATTCAAACAGAATGGAACAACAATTGGTGTGTTTGGGCAAAATACTTTTAAAGCAGCAGAGGATGCGGGGTTGAAATTAGACATCAAAGCGCCACATCCTATGGCACCTAGTATGGTCAGTGCGCTGGAAGTATATCTAAATTCCTTAAAGAAGAAATAAATAATTTTATGAACTATAATAAGGGCAGCTAATCGGCTGCCTTTTTTATTTGATATTTGTAACTATGACCAGCAAAAAATACACGAATCATTTAATAAAGGAGACCAGCCCTTATTTGCTGCAACATGCCCATAATCCTGTAGAATGGTATCCCTGGGGCGAAGAAGCATTGCAAAAAGCCATTGAAGAAGACAAACCCATTTTGGTAAGTATCGGCTATGCAGCTTGTCATTGGTGCCATGTGATGGAAAGGGAGAGTTTTGAAAACGAATCAGTCGCCCAGTTAATGAACCAATATTTTATCAATATAAAAATTGATAGAGAGGAGCGGCCCGATTTGGATCATATTTATATGGATGCCGTGCAAGCTATTTCAGGTGCAGGTGGTTGGCCATTGAATGTATTTTTAACACCCGATAAAAAACCATTTTTTGGAGGCACCTATTATCCTCCTGAAAGGGCTTCTAATCGAACTTCTTGGACAGCCATTATCCAGGGTATTCATCAGGGTTGGACGGAACGTAAATCGCAAATCATTGACCAGGCCAATAGCCTGACCGAGCACCTTGCAAAATCCAATTTATTTGGAAACTTGAAGTCCACAGAAGAGCAGGTATTCACCGCTTCTAATGCAGCTCTATTGGCCACTACTATTTTGCAAACAGCCGATACAAAATGGGGTGGCTTTGGGAAAGCTCCCAAATTTCCTCAAACCTTTGTTATACAGTATTTATTACAGCATTCTTTTTATACGGGTGACCAATCTTGTTTAGACCAAGCATTGCTAAGCATTGATAAAATGTTATGGGGTGGTATATACGACCAGGTTGGTGGTGGGTTAGCCAGATATAGTACAGATAATGAATGGTTGGTCCCCCATTTTGAAAAAATGCTGTATGACAATGCCCTTTTCCTCAATGTGCTGAGTGAAGCCTATCAAGTGACCGGGCATTCAAGATATGCTCATGCCATACAGCAGACGATGAATTTTTTGAAAAGAGAAATGTACCAGGAAGGAGCAGGATTTTATGCTGCTTTGGATGCCGATAGTGAAGGAGAAGAGGGTAAATTTTATATTTGGAACAAGCAAGAAATAGAAGATTTGTTGGACACTGATGCAGCTATTTTCTGTGATTTTTTCAATATTAAAGATAGTGGCAACCTTCCTACTACAGAACCTAGTTGGGAGGGAAAAAATATACTATGGAAATCGATGTCGGAGGAAGATTTTGTAGTCAATAAGCAATTAACGGTAGAAAAATTACACTCGATTTTAAATGCTGGTTTTACTACTTTATTAGCTGCACGCAATAAAAGGGTGCGTCCTTTAACAGATGACAAAATTTTGTTGGGCTGGAATGCTTTGATGCTAACTGCAATTTGCAAAGCATATGCAGCTACCGGTACAATCGAATACAAAGATTTGGCCATTCAACTATATAATACTGTTTTAACAAATTTTGCGGTGGATGAAGCAAAACTCGCATTGTATCATACTTACAAAGATGGCCAGGCGAAAACAGCTGCTTTTTTAGATGATTACGCTTATTTAATTCAAGCCTGCATTCATTTGCAGGAAATAACTGGGGAAGCTAGCTTTTTGTTGAAAGCAGCAGCACTGACAGAATATGTACTGCAGCATTTTTCGGATCAAGAGGCGGGTTATTTCTTTTATACTGGAATAGACCAAAAGGATGTTATTGTTAGGAAGAAAGAAGTATATGACGGAGCTGTTCCTTCTGGCAATAGTATCATGACAGAAAACCTACACTATTTATCCATTGTATTGGATCGTTCTGATTGGCGTAAAAGGGCTACAGATGATTTAAAAGGCTTATCGGCAGCCATATTGAAATATCCATCTTCTTTTGCAATATGGGCTAAGAGTATAGAAATACAATCAAATGGGTACAAGGAGATAGTGATTATTGGAAAGGAGGCTTTTCAAAAACAAAATGAATTGTTAAAAAAATACATTCCAGGTAAAATTTTACAGGTATCGTTGGAGCCAAATGATCATTTCCCGTTGCTCAAAAACAAGGGGGTAGTTGGAAATACTTGGATTTATATATGTAAGGACTATGCTTGTTCAGCACCGATTGCCAACATAGAAGCCGCTTTGTCGGTGATTAATAAAAGGGTATAGTTGATTAAATAAATGCAATAGAGAAATTATTTTAATATGAAATAAACTTACTAATTAACATATGGAACGCAATATTTATAAAAATCCTCCGTTTTCCTCATTCTAGGTGTATTTCTAGGTCAAAAAAATAAAGTAGAAATGCATCTGGTAGTGCTTGAAAATCAAAATTATCATTACATTTGCCAATACCCTCAAAGTTAAAAACAATGAAGTACAGGTTATTTTCGCTGATAGCCATAGTGGCTATCGTATCTTTATCAAGCTGTAAAATGCTTGGTGGAAAAAACAAAGGCGGCAAATCGTTGCCAAACGATGGCCAGCTGCATGGCGTAGAGCCTGGTAGTAGGTGGAGCCTTTCAAAGCCTCCGGGAATGGTCTATGTACCCCCAGGAACCTTTCATATGGGTCCTAGTGATGAGGATATCAATTATGCATTTACAGCTCGTAATAAACAAGTGTCTATCAGTGGATTTTGGATGGATGCTACAGAAATTACCAATAATGAATACCGCCAGTTTACCAATTGGGTGAGGGATTCTATTGCTGCTAAACTGTTGCAAATGGTAAAACAAGGACCAGATGGTACTGAATATGTAGATTGGAAAAGGGCAAAGACCATTAAATGGGGCGATAAGGCAACATTAGAAAAAATTGATGCCATGATTGTAACTCCTGACAACCGAATTTTTGGTAAAAAAGAGTTGGATCCTAATAAAATTGTATATCAATCTGAAATTTTTGATTTTAAAGCTGCTGCTAGCAACAGGGACCCCAATGTTCCTCGTTCTAAATTCATCTTAAAAGATAAAATTCCAGTCTATCCAGATACTTTGTGCTGGGTTCGCGACTTCGCTTATTCTTACAACGAACCAATGGCCAAGAAATATTTCAACCACCCTGCATTCGGTAATTATCCTGTAGTAGGCGTTAACTGGAAACAGGCAACTGCATTCTGCGAATGGAGAACTCATTATCTTAATTCTTATTTGGAAGGAAAGAAAAGGTCTCCTGAATCAGATTTTCGTCTTCCAACAGAATCACAGTGGGAATATGCTGCAAGAGGTGGTCGTTCTCAATCTCCCTATCCTTGGGGTGGACCTTATCTTCGTAATAAAAAAGGATGTCTCTTAGCCAATTTCAAACCTGGCCGCGGTAATTATCCTGAAGATGGTGGTTTATATACCGTTCGCGCAGATGCTTACTGGCCTAATGATTTTGGTTTGTATAATATGGCTGGTAATGTGGCAGAATGGACTTCTTCTCTTTATTATGAGGGAGGATACAATTTTCAACACGATTTGAACCCAGACATTCGCTACAATGCTAAAAAAAGCGATCCTCCTCGTATGCAACGTAAAGTTGTACGTGGTGGTAGTTGGAAGGATGTTGGATATTATCTGCAAACAAGTACACGCAACTACGAATACCTAGATACAGCTAAATCTTACATTGGATTCCGTTGCGTGATTGACTTACCTCCGGCTCAAAAGAAACGTGGAAAAAAATAACTTGATCATCCGGAAATTAATTGCTTATAAGAACCTGTAAAAAAGCAGGATCAATAAACTATTGTGTAAACCTAACTTTAAATAATCCCCAGTTAAAACTTTAAAATTTAATAAGTCATGGCTAAGTACAAAAAAAGGACATTTTTAACCGTAATCGATGTACTGGTGAGTGCCGGTGCTGCTGTAATCATTTTTGCTGCCTGGGCAAAGCTTACGCATCAGTCTTATGCTGATAATATGCTAACCATTGGTATGTGGACTGAAACCGCCATCTTTTTTATCTATGCAGTTATTGAGTGGGTGAAACCTAAGCATCATGAAGAAGACGATGATATTGCAGATGCAGCCGTTGCTAATCCATTATTGTCTATGGACAAAATGATGCAGGATGCTGAAATCAATCCTTCTAACCTAAAAAAACTGGGCGAAAGTTTTAATAAATTACAAGGTACTGTTGCTGGCATTTCTGATGTTAGCGATGTACTAAAAAGCACTGCTGATTTTGGCAACAAAGCTAAAGAAGCAACTGTTGCAATGGGCAGCATGAGTACTGCATTTACTGCAAGTGCTAATAGCATGGCTAGCTTTAACAACGCTTCAGAAGCTGCTAAAGGATTTCATGAGCAGGTACAAGGGCTTACCAAAAACTTGGGCAGCTTAAATACAATTTATGAATTGGAATTAAAAGAAGCCAATAACCATTTGAAATCTTTGAATAATTTCTATGGTAAATTAAATGAAGCCAGTGCCACAATGATGTCAAGTGTAGAGGATGCTACTAAAGCAAAAGAACAAATTGGTTCTTTGGCCAACAACTTGGGTAAATTAAATGCAGTGTACGGCAATATGCTGAATGCTATGCAAGGGCGCTAAATGAGGTAGGCTTCTTTATTGCAGTAGCGTTTACTCATTACTGTTGTTAAGTTAGGTCTCCACTGAGGAAACAACTATTAAATAAACAAACGTAAAATAATTTACTATGGCTTTACCTAAAGAGCCCCGGCAAAAGATGATTAACATCATGTACCTGGTGTTAACTGCCATTCTTGCGCTGAACGTTTCGGCTGAAATTTTGGAATCATTTAAAACGGTAGATAAAAGTTTACAATCTTCCAATGCCAATTTAAATACTTCCACCAACTTGCTATACAAGTCCCTTCAAGAAAAACTTGCAGAAGGTACAACTATGGAACAAGCAAAGATTTGGCAGCCCAGAGCGGAAGAAGCTCATAAATATTCAGAAGAAATCAATACTTATATTGAGAATATCAAAAAAGAATTAAAAACAGAAGCAGGACTTGTTATTAAAGAAGGCAAGGAGGATTTTAAAGAAGACAATTTGGATGCCTCTACCCGTTTGTTTGAAACAAAAGGGAAGGGCCTAGAATTAAAAAAGAAGTTAGACGATTTCAAAACTAAAATTCTTGGAATTGATGGTTCTATTAAAACAGCTTTTGAAAATAATTTCCCTGTAAATACCGATCCTATCTCTGGTAGGGAAGGAAAGAAAGATTTCACTACTGGTTATTTTCACATGACACCAACCGTGGCTGCACTTACTATGTTAAGTAAGTTTCAGAACAATGTGAAGAATGCCGAAAATCAAGTTGTAACATTTTGTCACAATAAGATTGGTGAAGTAGCAGTACGTCCCGATCAGTTCAGTATTTTAGTAGGTCAAAGTTCTAATTATGTAATGCCTGGGCAAGAAGTAGAAATTACTGCTGGTGTGGGTGCTTATAGTGCTGCAGCTGCTCCAAAGATTGCTATCAATGGATCTAGTGTACCTACAGTAGAAGGTAAAGGAACTTATAAAATAACAGCCAATGGCGCAGGTGCACATAAAGTACCAGTAGTGGTAAATTATGTTGACTTAAACGGAGCTCCTCAATCTGCGAAGGCAGAAGTAGAATATGTAGTGGGTGTACCAGGTGGTGCCGCTGTGATGTTGGATAAAATGAACGTGTTTTATATTGGGGTACCTAATCCAATTACCATTTCATCTGGTTCTGGCTGGGATAAAACAACTGTATCCTTGACAGGTGGTACATTGACTGGATCTGGATCAAACAGATCAGTTGAAGTATCAACCATTGGAGCAGCAAGTTTAACAGTAACTGCAGAAGGCAAATCAAGTAAATTTGATTTCCGCGTAAAAAGAATTCCTGATCCAGTATTCAAAGTGGCTTCTGGTAAAGCCAGGATGCAATCAGTAGAATTTAAAGGACAACAATTCTGTCGTGCCGAATTAGAAAATTTTGACTTTGATACCCGTTTCAGCATAATGAGTGCAACTGTATATTTTTCTGGAGCTAATTTCCCGAACGTTGCAACTGCTTCCATAACTGGTAATAGCTTGGCTGGATTAGCACCTTTTATCAACCGATGTGGACCGGGATCAGTTGTTACATTTGATAATATCAAAGTAAATGGTCCAGGTGGTCCAAGAAATATTGATGGTAAATCTTTTGCACTGTATCAATAGAAATAATTCATAAATAAAAACAGCTATGAAAAAGCGTTTTGTAAAATATCTCTTATTTGTTCTTTGTTTAGCCGTGTTTGCAAATAATGCGGAAGCTCAAAAGAAAACTGGTAAAGCACCTGCAAAAAGGGCTATGACCAAAAAGACCACCAAGACAAGGACAAAGGCAAAGATTAATCCAGCTGAACCCAAGGTGGATACAGTTGCTGTTGCAGCAGTTACACCTGCTCCAGCTGCCGTTGTTGCTCCTCCGGTGAATGATAGCTTGCCTATCAAATTGGTAAAGCCATCTCAACGTAGAGATGCTGCTGTGGATGATGATGCTATTAAGGATAGAACTCCATTGCCTTATGAACATCTTCGTGCAGATGATGCAGTGTATCGTCATAAAATTTGGAGAGAAATAGACACGCGTGAAAAAATCAATTTGCCATTCCGATATTCAGCAGATGAAAACAATGGCAATCAGCGATTCATTTCAATTTTGTTGCAAGCCATTCAGGATAGCCTCGTGACAGTATTTCAAAACGTGGATGATCGTTTTACTACCCCTATGACCAAGGCCGATGTTGCCAAAATTGTAGGTGGCGAACCAGTAGCTGTAAATCGGTATGATTCTTTGGGAAATATCGTTGGTGTTGATTACAAAACCCCTGAAGTAAACTTAGATTCATTCTATAAATTCAGAATTAAAGAAGAAGTGATTTTTGATAAAGAAAGCTCTCGCTTGTTCTGGAGAATATTGGGTATAGCCCCAGTGAAAAATGTGGTTACTTCTATGGGCGTTGCACTGGGAGAAACTGAATTGTTCTGGGTGTATTATCCTGATATGCGGCCTGTCTTCTCACGGTATGAAGTATACAATGGAAAGAATTTCGGAGCTAGGATGAGTTGGGAAGAATTGTTTGAAAGTCGCATGTTCTATGGTCGCATTATTAAGAGCACCATGGATAATCCATACGACTTATACATCAGAAACTACAAAGGATTGAGTGATCAACCAATCCTTCAATTATTGGAAGGCGAAAATATTAAAGAGAAAATTTTCAATTACGAACAAGACCTCTGGAGTTATTAAGCTATATATTCCTGAAATCATTAAAACCCCTCAAAAAAGAGGGGTTTTTCTATTTTAATAGTCTTTTTCTAAAAACAAAATACCCTCAATAATTTTTATAAAATACCACTAATAGGGTATTTTTTTCTATTTAAAGCTTGCGTACATTCGCCATGGTTTTTCATAGGATATTGGATTTAAAAACGGAGCTGGATTTCTATCCGGCTCCTTGTATTTTTAGAGATGCTATGTGGGTGAATAAAATTAGGAAGGAATGCCAGTGTTGAGTACCCCTTGGTTATTGTTGAAATAAGTACGTATTAATTTAGTCCTAGCACTGCCCACCAATTCAATGAGTGAAGGGTCCGTTGCAGATTTAATATTGTTCAGGGATTTGAACTTTTTCAGCAATAGGGCAGCCGTGGCCTTTCCGATGCCATTGATATTTTCTAATTCGTTTTTAAATGCCCCTTTACTCCTTAAATTTCGATGAAAATTGATTCCATGATTGTGTACCTCATCCCGAATCCGGCGTATTAATTTAAGGCTTTCGCTATTCCATGCTAATTTAATTGATTCGGTGTCGCCAGGGAAAAACAGTTCTTCTTCATTTTTTGCCAGCCCTACAATAGTAGTAAATGCAAACGGGTCTTTTTCACCATTGCTCGCC
Source organism: uncultured Bacteroidota bacterium (assembly GCA_903858475.1). Classification (GTDB taxonomy): domain Bacteria; phylum Bacteroidota; class Bacteroidia; order Chitinophagales; family Chitinophagaceae; genus Ferruginibacter. The sequence goes on along the minus strand of CAIOIZ010000011.1, from coordinate 65,028 downwards.
ATTATTGACAATTGTCGAATGCTTTCCATAGCAGCACTTAATTGGCCCTTACCTCCATCGATAATTATCAATTGTGGTAAGGATGTTTGTTCTTCCAATAACCTTTTATATCGCCTAAAAACCACTTCTTGCATGCTGGCAAAATCGTTGATGCCTTTCACCGTCTTCACGTGGTATCTTCTGTATTCTTTTTTATTGGGTTCGCCATTGGCAAAGTAAACCATGGCGCTTACAGGATAGCTTCCCTGAAAATTGGAATTATCAAAACATTCGATGTGAACAGGTAAATGGCGAATATGTAGGTCATCCTGTAATTGCTTCAATACTTTTTGTTTTTCATCGGCCGTTTTTTCTTCAAGGAATAATATTTTTCTTTGTTTCAAGGCAGCCCTGAAATAATTTACATTTTTAAGGGAAAGATCCAAGAGCTTTTTCTTTTCACCAGCACGCGGGATGGTCAATTTTATTTGATCATCCGGTAAATCAATCTCCATAGGAACAATGATTTCAGTGGCCTTGCTGTTGAATTGCTTGCGTAAATAATCTATTGCATAGGGCAATACTTCTGCAGCTGATTCAGCTAATTTCTTTTCTACCTCAATTGTCTTGGTTTGAATTATAGCACCATGTTGAACCGCCAGGTAATTGATATAGGCTGTATCATTTTCTTCTAAGATAGAAAATACATCGAGGGTTCCTAATTTAGAACTCACTACTGTTGAACTGGCTTGATAGCCTTGGAGGTGTTCAATTTTTTTTCTTAGCAATTCTGCCTTTTCAAATGCCAGTGTAGCGGCAGCTTCTTTCATTTCTTTTTTAAATGCTTGTATCACGGGCGCTACGTTGCCTTGTAAGATGTTTTTAATATGTTGGATGCCGGCTTCATATTCTGTTGCAGATTGAAACGCTTCACAAGGTCCTTTGCAATTACCAAGATGATACTCTAGGCATACTTTGAACTTCTTCTTTTCTATATTTTTATCAGTCAGCGCTAGGGTGCAATTTCTGAGGGGTATATTTTGCTTAATAAAGTCCAGTAATTCTCTTACATTTTGCACAGAAGTATATGGGCCAAGATAAGTAGACCCGTCATTGATGATTCTTCTGGTAAAGAAAATGCGCGGAAAGGGTTCCTTTTTTATCACAATGAAAGGATAGCTCTTGCCATCCTTTAACATGATATTGTATTTCGGTTGGTATTCCTTGATAAGATTATTCTCTAATAAAAAAGCATCCTGTTCATTGTTGACTATGGTAAATTCAATGTGATGGATACGTTGTACAAGTTCTAGGGTTTTATTGCTATTGACTGTTTTGGAAAAATAGGAGGATACTCTCTTGCGTAAATTTTTTGCTTTCCCTACATAGAGTAAATGGTTTTGCGAGTCAAAATATTTATAGATACCCGGGTTTACAGGTATGGTATTGGCAATATGTGAAAATTCATTTGCAGTCATTGTACATTAATACTCCCATGAAATTTTGATTTCTTTTTCTACCTGACTATTTATAATAGAAATGATTTTGCACCATTTATCTGCCTGCCAAATTAGTTGTAATATTTTGTGGTCGGGTAATTCTTTCACTAAGTAAATCCGTCTAACCTTACTGCTTTCCTGATCAATCAATACATCCCATCTACTAATACTTATACTATCCGGCAATGCTATTTTAGGTTCATAGGTATAGGTATAGGCAGCAATGGTTTGATCTAGGAATTTTTTTTCCGAAAACAAGGGAATCATGTTTACAGAGTCTATTGAAGGCTGTAAAAATTCCGATAGGGCGCCCTCTACTTCTTCCTGTTTTAGCCACACTGAATCGGTTTTTCCATGAATAGTTGTGTATTTCAATGGACTGATACCCCTTGCTTTAAAATCGTATAATTGCCCTTTTATAAAGGGGGTCACCGGGAAATAATTTTGTACACTCTGCGGATTGTCTTTTGAGCTAGCTGTTATTTCTTTATTGTTTTTATTGCCATTACAGGCAATGATGCTTGTACATAAAAGAAACTGTAAAATATATTTCATCATAAATCAAAATTAAATGGGAAATGGCAGTAAAACAAAAACCGCGGCTTTTGTATCGGCAGCGGTTTTATAAAAGTTTAATAAAATTCCTTGATTTGTACCAGGTTAAAAATTTCTTACAATTCCAATTTTCATACCAGCACTAAATAGTTTTTCATCCAAACTATATTTTTTCCCATAAGTGGAAGGTATTTGATATCGAAATTGAGGACCTACTTGTAAGCTCACACCTGCTTTGGTTTGGTAGCTAATAAAAGTTTCAAATCCTGTATTTAAGCTCCAATTTCTAACCATGGAATTGTCAGCCACATAATTTTTCCTGTCTGAGGACAATAAATAGGCTTTTGCGGCTACGACAAAAGTTGGTTGAATAGTAGCAGCGCCATACCATTGTAATTTGTTATTGCCAGCTAATTTGTATTCAAGTCCAATTGGAAGCGATACTTGGAATGATTTATTGTGAAATGTCGCTGCACCAATACCTGCTATATTTGAAATAAGGGTATTTCTCGAAATCAAATAGGGATAACCCGAGTTAAGGTCATTTAAGGTAAGTGTAGTAAGTACAGGGTGATTGGTTTCGTAGGCATTGATAGCATAACTATTGTAATTAAACTGCCCGCCAAATTTCAATCTCAATTTTTTGGCAAATGAATAAATCATGGATGCTCCCATTTCTGCACTGAACTCAGGTTTCTGATTAATGGCAGTGGGTTCGGTATTCATTACAAATCCTGCTGAAGGGTTATTGTTGTATTTAATGTTGCTATTTAGCGTACGATAGCTGATGCCGGGTGTAACATATAATTCATAAGCCATCTTTTCCTTCCATTTTTTCGTTTTCCCTTTATTGTAAAAAACAAAATTTTCAATCCAAGCCTTATCCTCATTATTCGTCAGACTTGCATTGATAGTAGTTAGATTGGCTGCGGAAGGGGATTGTATCGATTGCACTTCTGTTGCAGCTAATTGGTTTTCTATTGCAGTACTTGAGTTAGCAGATGAATTAATTGTTGATTCAACTGAACTGTTGCTGCTTATTTCAACATTTTCAATTGCATTAGTGGAAGACTGCGCTTCATTGCTATTACTTGGAATGATTGCCCCCTTATTAGTAGAAACTAATTTTGAAGCATTTGTAATAGCTTTTTTTGTATCCGCTTTTTCATTATTGCTGATTGACTTTGCTGTTAACGTGGATACAAATTTTGTGATTGAATTGTTGCCTATATTATTTTTATTATTATTCTTTTGTGATTGGGTAGTATTGGGAGTTCTATTTTCTGCAATTTGCAAATCAGTAGTATTATTATTGGCAACTAATTTATTTTTAGCATTACTGCGATTGTCAAGGCTGTTAACTGAACTGCTTGAATTTGATGTTGTTCTTAGGTCTGCTACAATAGCATTTTGGTTAGCAGTAGGTGATAATTTGGATAGTGGCTTAATTTGGTCCTGATTGGATTGATTTGAATTGAAATATCCGATAAATAATAAAGAAGCTATTAGTAATAGTGAAATGGCATTCGATGGCCACCTGCGGGAAGGGTGCATATTATTGTAAACACTTTTCCATACCCTTCTGGTAGGCTGTAATTTAAATTCATCTGCCTTCTCTCGGAGTAGCTCCTCAAAATCGTCTCTATAATAATTCTTGTCCATGATTCAAGCTAAGCATTTAGTTTTTGGTACGAGGTATTCGGATTATTCAAAATAAGAAACTTATAAAATAGCCGAAGCAGATGCTATGGCAATCTTAGGTTTAGATTTTTGAATTATTTTTTTCTTCAATAAAATATCTTCCAACATTGCTTTAGCCCTGGTATATTGACTGCGACTGGTACTTTCTTCTATATCCAGTAGTTCGCCAATTTCGCGGTGGCTAAATCCTTCAATGGCATAAAGATTGAGTACGGTACGATAGCCCAATGGCAATAATCGAATACTCTCCACTACCTGCTTGGCCTGCATGATAGAAGGAATCATTTCCTCCCTTACATGTACAGAATGAGCATAAGTAATATCTACACTGTCAGAGAATTTTTTATTTTTCTTGAGGATATTAATACAAGTATGTACCATTATCCTTCTAATCCAGCCTTCCAATGCACCTTCACTTCTGTATTGGTGTATTTGGGTAAAGACTTTAATAAAGCCCTCCTGCAACATATCTTCTGCATCTTCTTTATTTTTTGCAAATCGGTAACACACCCCTAACATCCGAGGGCTAAATCGTTTATAGAGTGCCTCTTGGGAGGCGGCATCATTTTTAAGACATCCGGCTAATAATAGCTCTTCCGTCATATATTTTGCACTTTTGTTTACCCTATAAATATAGACAATTAATAAGTATTAGCTGCTGCATTTGAAAAAAAATGTCCCGGTTTTAACAAAACCGGGACTACATATAATGCTTTATTTATCTTCTTAAATAATTGATTTAGAACCTGCCTCTCAAAGTGAGAACGAAATTACGACCAGGGGCGCTTAATCCGCTGGCAAAAACCCTGTAATATTTATCCAGTATATTTTCAGCAGCAAATTGAACGGTGAAGTTGTTATTGATTTCATAGGCTGCTCTAAAATTAGCTGTCGTCCATGAGGGGGTATAACCTCTAACAGGGTCAGCACTATAAATTTGGTTGTCTTCACCTCTTAAGTTATAATCTGCTGAATCTTTTGCGCCATTGTACAAGGCAAATAGTTCGCCTGTAAAATGACCCCATCTTCCGGTCACCCCAATTTTGCCAAATACGGGTGCCACGTGATCTAGTGGATAATCTGTAGGGCTTTCTTTAATTCTACCATAGGTATAATTCCAGGTAGTATTGAAAGAAATATGATCATTGACATCTCCAGCAGCATTTGCACTAAGACCATATAAGTTGGCATTATTTTTATTGACAACTGTATATACCGTCGCAAGGCTATTATTGTAGAATACTTGCGGAGAGCCATTTAAAGTGCCAAGGTCGGTAGTAAGTGCATTGGTATAATTAGTATACCAGCCAGTAATTCCGATGCGGTATTTATTTTTAATTGTTTTTGAAACCGCTAATTCATAGTTGGCTGTTTTTTCTGGATTTACATTTGGATTAGGTACAATCAATCTTCCCGTAGTGCTTTCAAACACCTTGGTTATATCATCTACATTGGGCGTACGGAAACCTGTAGAAAACAATGCTGAAACTCTCCAGCCACCTTTGGGAGTAGCAACAAAACCTAGATTTCCTGTAAGGGCATCTGATTTTTGTGTGATATCGTTATAGGGGAAGGGGAAGAATGTTTTATCATTGAATTTTGAGAAGAGTCTATTGTGTGAATAACGGAATCCACTGGTCCAAACTAAATTGTCAGCTAGTTTGTGAATCATTGTACCATAAGCTGCATAGGATTGTGTATTGGATCCGCCATCAGGATATCTAGTATCTAATGCGCCGAATTGGCCATTGCTGATGTTGTCAAAATAGGCGGAGGACTTTACTTTGTTGTAAGTGATTTCAGCACCATAGCCGAATTCATTCTTTTTTATTGATTTTTTGAAATCAGCATTCCAAGTAACAATATCTAGTTTTTCGATTCTGTGATTCAATTTAGAGGAGTTGAAATTTCTATTGTGCCTGCTCTCTTCTATGTTTTGGTAAGCGGTGGTGATTTGTCCCAGATCATAGGCATTGGTTTTAGGTAATTTCATTTGCCATGACAATAGAATTCTTTTTTGCGGGCCATAATACCATTGTGCAGATTTGGCTACACCTGCTCCAGTTACTTCAGTGAGTCTGTCATAACGATAGATATCACTTGATGTGCTGTATTGGAAGTTCAATACATTGGAAACGCGACCAGTATTAAATATTATTTTTTGTAGGAAATCATATTGTTTATAACCAGTTTGTTTTAGCTTGTTCGGGTTGCTGTTGACAATCTGGCTATCTTTTCCATTAATTCTTTCGACATAAAAACTACGCTTACCCCAATTGGGGAATTTGCTATAATAATTACTTCCCTGTGTCAAATCTCCAAAATCAGAAAAAGTAAAACTAGTCAAGTAGGCTATTTTGTTACTACCAAAATTAAAATCTACATGCCCTGTTTTTTCATTGTAAGCAGTTGCATGCCTTATATAAGCATTGCCAGTGAAAATGTTTTTTTGGCCTGCCGCAGCAAAGACAGGGTTTTTGGTAGTAAAGCTCATTACACCACCCAGTGCATCACTTCCATACATTACTGAAGCGGGTCCAAAAAGGATTTCTGTTTTTTCCAATATGCTATTGTCCATGGTGAGTACATTTTGTAAATGTCCTCCTCTGAAAACGGCATTGTTCATGCGAACGCCATCTACTACTATCAATACCTTATTGGATTCAAATCCGCGAATAATTGGACTACCGCCACCCAGCTGACTTTTTTGAACCAATACATTACCACTATGCGTAAGTAGTTCTGCACTTGTTTGTTGGTTAAGAAATTGTATTTTTTTGGCATTGAGAATTTGAATTTGTTGTGGCACTTTGCCGCTATTTTCCGCAAAGCGAGTAGCCGATACAGTTATTTCATTTAATTGTAATTCTTTTAATGAGCTGTCTACCGCTGGTTTAGTTTGACTAAAAGCGACCGCTGAAAACAGTAAGCTGGTAATGGATAAAATTAACTTATTCATTGAATTTGTTTTTAATATGTATATATAGGCTAAAGCCAATGCTTGTACACTGGTGTTGCCTGTTGTAATAATAAAGAAGATGGAGGGGGAAGGCCTACTATATTTTAGGCGGTGCGAATATGTTGCAATAAGGCGCTACGGGTAATTGCTCCGATATGGCCGAAAGCCAGCTTGTGTTTGGAATCCAATCGGGATAAGAATGGCCATCATCAGCTGGTTCAGTATATACTGTGAAAAATATCCATTGAAATAGCGATGATTTATTGCTGTTGCTTGTTGGCTGTTCGGTTAGAGAAATCAGCTTATTATTGATATAAGACTCATCTAAATCATATAAGCCGGTGAAAATGGTATTTTCTCCTATCACTTGCATGGATTTTATATCAAAAAGTTGGTTGCCCAACCAAATTTCTTCTCCTGCTCTTGACCATTTAATATCGGAACTAGGAATAGAAATTGTTTGAAGTGATGCTTTTTCAAGCTTTTCCTTCATGTCATTTTGTATAAGATGCTGTTGTATAAGAAAACTGGTGCCCAAAAATATAGGAGCAGCCAATAGGAGTATGATACCATACCCTGTTATTTGTTTTCTCAAAAGCATACACAAAAATAGCTAAAATTATTTTGCAACCGCAGTTGGTTTTTGAGGCCTTTTTAAGCTGTCTTCGGGGTATTGTGCCTTAATGCTATCACGTAAAGCGGTCACCCAATTAGCAATAATCAGCTTTTGTGATTCATCCATTTTGGCATTGGTATGAATCAGGGTATAGGAGCTTAAAGGCATTTCGCCTTCCTTGATTTGCTTATTGATTTCATCCAGTTTTTTGTATTGTCTTCCAATACGATAGGCTGCGAATTCTGAAAAATTCAATTCTTTTTTTCCCTCTTTGATATGATCATCGAGCCACCAAGCTACTGGTTGAATAGTGCTATACCAAGGATACACTGTATTGTTGCTATGGCAATCATAACAGCTGGTTTTAAATATGGAAAGTACGTTTTCAGGTACATTGTATTTTGTCGTAATATCATTAGCGCTTAACCCCTCGGCTTTATTTTTCTTGATGGGAAAAAACTGTACAACAACAAAAGCAATCAATAGTAATTGAAAAACTCTTTTTAGGATTTTACTCATGGTGATAGATTTAAATTAATATTTCGCCAGTCATCTCTTTTGGTATAGGAAGTCCCATAACGGTCAAAATACTAGGCGCAATGTCTCCCAATTTACCGGGTTTTACTGAATTTACAATGGCGGAATCTTTAGAGATAACAAATAGTGGCACTAAATTAAGTGTATGTGCAGTATTTGGGCTGCCATCTTCGTTAACGGCATAGTCTGCATTGCCATGATCGGCTGTAAGAAAAACGGTATATCCATTTTCAACGGCAGCTGTAACTACTTTTTCAACGCATTGGTCCACCGTTTCCACTGCTTTAATAATGGCTTTCCAAACTCCAGTATGGCCTACCATATCAGCATTGGCAAAATTGAGACAAATAAAATCGGCTGATTGATTGTTAATTTCTTGAACAATTGCAGTCGTTACTTCAATAGCACTCATTTCGGGTTGTAAATCATAGGTAGCTACTTTTGGAGAAGGCACCATGATTCGTTTTTCACCATTGAAGGGTTTTTCTCTTCCGCCACTAAAAAAGAAACTTACGTGTGGATATTTTTCTGTTTCAGCAATGCGAATCTGCGTTCTATTGTTTTGTTCTAATATTTCTCCCAAGGTATTTTTAAGATCATCATTTTCAAATACAACATGAATATTTTTGAATGAATGATTATATTGGGTCATGGTTGTATAGTGTACATCCAGTGTAGTCATGCCCTGTTCTGGAAAATCATGTTGTGTAAGTGCTTCTGTAATTTCTCTGCAGCGATCGGTTCGAAAATTGAAACAAATAACTGCATCTCCATTTTTTATACCAGCATTGGAAGCAGGTATTTGGTCATTGATGATTGGTTTAACAAATTCATCCGTTATTCCATTATCATAAGAATTTTTAAGCGCTGCTAAAACATCATTTGTTTTTTCACCAATCAAATTTGCCAATGCATCATAGGCAATTTTCACCCTTTCCCATCTCTTATCTCGATCCATTGCATAATACCGCCCTGTAATACTGGCAATGATGCCAGTTGTTTGTGAAATATGATCTTGTAAAGAGGTTAAAAATCCTAGTCCGCTCTTAGGGTCGGTATCTCTACCATCGGTAAAGGCATGCACTTGAACCTTTGTTAGGTTTTGTTCTTTACATACAGTCAAGATTGCTTTGAGGTGATTCAGGTGCGAATGAACGCCACCATCGCTTACCAAGCCCAGTAGATGGAGGGTTTTGTTGTTTTCCTTCGCATAGCGGATGCTGTCCAATAAAACTTGATTTTGTTGAAATTCTCCTGTTCTAATAGCTACATTGATTCTTTGTAATTCCTGGTAAACAATTCTTCCAGCACCTAGATTTAGGTGCCCCACTTCGCTATTGCCCATTTGGCCATCTGGCAGTCCAACAGACTCACCGCAGGTAACCAGGGTGCTATTCGGATATTTGTTATAAAGGGAGCTTACAAAAGGTACGGCCGCATGTTGAATGGCATCACTGCTTTTGACCTTACCAAGGCCCCATCCATCCATGATAATTAACATTGCTTTATTATTCATTTGGTAAAATTAAAATTAATGCGCTGAATCAAGCTGATAATTAATGGATTTAATTAAATTTACTTTGTACTGGCCGCTGCTTTAACAGAGCTTGGCACAGTTTTGGCAAATTTTTTAGCGGATTAAAATTAAATACCATGCGACGTATTTTTACACTTGTTGGATTTGCCATATTGTTCAGTTCTTTTCTGGGTATAGATGAGGTGGTTACTGCTTTAAAAAATGGCAGCGCTAGTCAGTTGGCTAAATTTTTCGACAATACAGTTGAAATTACCATGCCTGATAAAAGTAATACCTATAGTAAGAGTCAGGCAGAAATGGTAATCAAGGATTTTTTTACCAATAATGAAGTTAAAACCTTCGAAGTAATTCATAAGGGCGATAATGCAGGTTCACAGTATTGCATCGGCAATTTGGTTACAAAGGCTGCTACCTACCGTACTACTGTTTATATGAAACAAAAAGGAGACCGGCAGGTATTGCAGGAAATCCGATTTGAAAACAAGTAGATTAATTCCTATTAATTAGGTTTTCCATTTCAATTTTTTACAAGAACTGCATTGCTGGATTATATTTGCAAATATGAATGCAGATCAGCAATTGCAAACTTTTATCATGAACGCTTTGCGGGAAGACATCGGCGAAGGCGATCATTCAACATTGGCATCTATTCCTGTAGAAGCGCACGGAAAGGCCGTGTTGAAAATTAAAGAAGCGGGAATTCTTGCCGGCGTGGCGATTGCAGAAAAAATATTTCGTTTTATAGAGCCCGGTATTTTGTTTACTTCCTTCAAAAAAGAGGGCGAGGCCATGCAGGTTGGCGAAATAGCTTTTGAAGTAATAGCACGCGTACATACTATTCTTCAATGCGAAAGGTTGATCTTGAATACGATGCAAAGGATGTGTGGCATTGCCACATTAACGAACCAATATGTTCAATTGTTGAAAGGCTATCATAGTAAATTATTGGATACCAGAAAAACTACGCCCAATTTTCGATTATTAGAGAAGGAAGCTGTTCGTATAGGAGGAGGCCACAATCATCGCTTTGGATTATACGATATGATTATGTTGAAGGACAATCATATCGATTATTGTGGAGGGCTTGAACAAGCTATTGAAAAAGCATACGAATATGTGCAAACAAAAAAACCTGGTTTAAAAATTGAAGTAGAAACCAGGAACATCGAGGAAGTAGAAAGAGTTGTGAAGTTGGGTAAAGTGGATAGAATAATGTTGGATAATTTTGAACCAGCATTAATTAGTAAAGCCTTGTTATTGATTAATGGTAAATATGAAACGGAAGCCAGTGGAGGAATCAATTTATCGAATATTATAAATTATGCTGCCACTGGAGTAGATTATATTTCCTGTGGCGCTATCATTCATCAGGCCAGGAGTTTAGATTTAAGCTTGAAAGCAAAAATTATTGTTGAATAATACAATTGTCAATTGATTGCTATGTCAAAGAAGAAAGCAAATGGATGGTCGGGATTGGTATATAGTACAGACCCCAATTTTAAAATAGAGGAGGACGCTGCAGAAGCAGAGTCTATTGGTCATGCAATGCAAAAATTAATTGTTTCACTTGATACCAGACATCGAGCTGGGAAAGCGGTGACCCTCATTAAGGGCTTTATGGGAAAACCAGCTGAATTGGAATTGCTCGGTAAGCAGCTAAAATCATTTTGTGGTACTGGTGGTTCTGCCAAGGATGGCGAGATTATTATTCAGGGCGATAATAGAGAGAAAGTGTTTCAGTGGTTGTTGAAGACTGGATACAGTGCTGCCAAAAAAAAATAATGTGTTGCCATAATCAAGTTGCAAGAATTCTACAGTTGGCTAGTGCTGATTTAACAGTGGTACAATCAATTGATTATATAACGGTATTCGATACTTTTTGCCCACCCGAGTAATTTTGCAGGATACTTCAGTTTGGCGGCTATTAATTTTGCAACTTTCCTCCCTTTTTTTTGTTACATTACAATAAATGAATGGCATGATTTCAGAAATTTCAGAAGGGGTCGTTATTAGTGTAGAAACTTTCTATCAACCGGATTATAGCAATCCGACCAATCATGAATTCATGTTTGCTTACCGCATTACCATTGAAAATAGCAATGCCTTTCCTATTAAATTGCATAGAAGACATTGGTTTATATCTGATAGTGATGGTTCTAATAAAGAGGTAGAGGGCGAAGGGGTGGTAGGGGTACAACCTCAGATAAATCCAGGGGAAAGCTACCAATATATCAGTGGTTGTAATTTGCGGAGTGAAATGGGAAAGATGTCGGGCAGCTACCTAATGGAAAACATTAATACAGGCAAACAATTTTCGGTGAATATACCTGCCTTTAAAATGGTCGTTCCTTATAAAATGAATTAAGGAATTTGGCCTTTCAATTGTATCTTTACGAGGTTCAGCATTATATCTTATTCAATTGCCATACTGAATGGCAACCTATTATTTATAAAATATCCCGTATGTCAAAAGTTACTTTCAACAACAAAAACAATGAGTTTTTCACCAGTTTGAAAAATGCGGTCGACGAATATTTTGAAAAAACCGGACAGAAAAAAACAGGTGATTGGAGGTTGTTTTCCAAGACTTTTATTTTAGTCGGGCTGGCGGTAGCTTCCTATTCTTTGTTGATTTTTATCAATAAAGATTTGGGTACAGTGGGGGCTATTTTTTTGGCTGCATTCTTAGGTCTTATTTTAAGTGGCATTGGTTTTAGTGTTATGCATGATGCCAATCACGGTAGTTATTGCACACATGATAAAATCAATGACCTATTGGGATTAAGTGCTAATGCAATGGGTGCTAGTGCTTATTTTTGGAAACAAAAGCACAATGTTATTCATCATACCTATACCAATATTGATGGCATGGATGATGATATTGCGAAAAGTCCAATTATCAGACAATGTGAATCGCAGAAATGGGTGCCTGCCCATCGCTTTCAGCATATTTATATCAATTTTGTATACTGCCTTACTTCCTTATTCTGGTTATTTATAATGGATTTTACCAAGTATTTTACTAGAAAAATTTATACCACTACTGCCTGGAAGTTGACATTGCGTAACCATATTATTTTTTGGGCTACTAAAATTTTATACATCGCTTTTTATGCAGTAATACCTATCATGATCTGGGGTTGGCCGGCTTGGCTAGTAGGATTTTTAGTGATGCATGCAGCATTGGGAATAAGTTTATCAATCGTATTCCAATTGGCTCATGTGGTAGAATGCACAGAGTTTGAATATGCACCACTGGATAAAGACAAGCATATAGAATCAGCATGGGCAGAGCATCAATTAAAGACCACGGCTAATTTTGCTATGAATAATAGTGCCATCAATTGGTTTGTAGGGGGATTGAATTTTCAGGTAGAACACCACTTATTCCCCAAAATCAGTCATATACATTATCCTGCAATCAGTAAGATTGTAATGGAAAAATGTAAAGAATTTAATATGCCTTATCATTACAATAAAACATTCTTACAGGCCATTGCCTCTCATTATCGGTTTATGAAATATTTAGGCAAGCGCCCTGCTTTACCACAAACGCATTTGCAAGCAGCTTAAGGTTTATATTTTGCCTCGTTAAAAATGACGTCATTGTCCATTCCCATTAATTGGGGCAAACTGATTGTTGGATTTTTGTGCATGTATTTTTTAACGATTTGCCATCCCGCAAAACTCCCAATATTGCCCGGTGCAAACTGCCCTTCTTCATCAGCTAATTCCTGTGTTTTTGGACTATCTCCTATATAGTTTTTGATCAGGTTATTGTCAATAGATTGTAAGAGATTGTTTTTAATAAACAGATCCCAAATTGCTTTTTCATTTTTATTGCAACCCTTCATTTGTTCATTGCTGTAACCAATAAGCATGTATTCTTGGGTATTCGGAAGAAAATGTTGTAGCAGATACAATCTCTTGCCTTTTTCAATCATTTGTTGCACTAGGGTTTTGTCATCCATTCTTTCAGGGTATAGGTCCAATACAATATTTTTCATACAATTGACTGCGATATGTGCTGGGTCAAAAAAGCGATTGATATAGTCGGGATAGACCTGTTGAACCAAGGAAGATTTGTACAACGAAAATTGATTGCCTAAGTGATGGTGAAGGCCAATAATAATGGCGTCATCTGATAATATATCGCCAAATCCATCAGCAGGGCCAATATAAGTGATGATTTTTTCTGGTGTTTGATATTTTGGGAAATAATATTTTACAAACTGTAGCCCCTTTTTTATTGCTGCTTCATAAGGCGTAAAATCTTTGAATACTTGCTCACTACTATCATAAATGGGTTGATAAGCTTTTTCAAAGCCTCTAACATAATTACTAATGCTATCTGCTGACCATTGGGGGTCTACATTTAATATAGTTGTTAGAAAATTTTCACCAAAAGAGGGGTAGTTGGCTTGCAATTGATTCAGTGCTGCTGCAAAATGGAGGGAGTCTAATTGAAAGAAATCTTTCTCAAACCTTTGCGTGCTTAACTGAATTTTTATATTCGATACATCGGGAATCTTTTCGCCTTGATTACAGGCTGCCAATGATATTAAAAAGGATAGGACAATAATGTATTTCATGTTTTATTGTTTAACGAAGAGTGCAAATGTACAGCTTTGCATTTTTTTAATGCATATGCAGCAAGTTGGTACATATTATAATTAAATTATTATACGAAGTTCAGGTATGCCAGAATTAAACAACATTAATTTCTGTTAATTCTTTCAATCCTGCCTTACAAGCTTTAATTTTGGTGATATGAAAATATTTCTCGCTCAGCAAAACTATCACGTTGGCAATTTTGAGGCGAACACCGCAAAAATTATTGCTGCCATCGAGGAAGCTAAGGGGCAAGGCGGTGATTTGATTGTTTTTAGTGAATTATCTGTTTGTGGATATGCGCCTAAAGACTTTTTGGAGTTCGATGATTTTATTAATAAAAGTTATGCTGCTCTTGATCAAATTAAAATGCATGCCGATGGAATTGGGGTATTGGTGGGGGCGCCCGATCGCAATCCAGTGAAGGAGGGGAAGGATTTATTCAATGCAGCGTTCTTACTATATGATAAAAAAATTCAGGGCGTAGCGCACAAGACCTGCTTACCCAATTACGATGTATTTGATGAGTATCGTTATTTTGAACCTGCATACGATTGGAAAGTAATGCTCTTTAAAGGCAAGCGATTGGCTATAACGATATGTGAAGATATATGGAACCTAGGCGACAATCCATTGTACCGCAATTGCCCTATGGATGAATTGATGAAGCAATCGCCTGATGTAATGATTAATTTATCAGCGAGTCCATTTGATTATACTCATGATGCCGATCGAAAAGCTACTATCAAAGCCAATGTAACTAAGTATAAGTTGCCTTTATTTTATTGTAATGCAGTTGGTAGTCAAACTGGAATTGTGTTTGATGGTTCTTCCTTGGTATTTGATAAGGGTGCCAATCTTTGTGGCAGGCTGCCTGCTTTTGAATCTTCCTTGCAGTCTTTTGAGCTAAACGATGATGGAAGCATCAGCTCACCCATTATTGAATCGGCTAATCTTTTACCCGATCAAGAACTCAATCCGCTTGTTTTAGACGAACATTTAAATATTGAGATGATCTATCAAGCCTTGGTGATGGGTATCAGAGATTATTTTGCAAAGATGGAATTTACCAAAGCCATTCTGGGTAGTAGCGGAGGAATTGATAGTGCAGTAACATTGGTGCTGGCCTGTGAGGCTTTGGGAAAAGAAAATGTGAGGGCAATATTACTACCATCTCAATTTAGTACAGGGCATAGCGTTAGTGACGCCGAACAATTGAGCCAACAGGTAGGCAATCCCTATGATATTGTTCCTATCAAAAATGTATATGATACTTTTTTAACTACGCTATCTCCCATTTTCAAAGACCTCCCATTTGGATTGGCTGAAGAAAATATGCAATCAAGAGCAAGAGGAAATATTTTGATGGGTATTGCCAATAAGTTTGGATACATCTTACTCAATACATCCAATAAAAGTGAATTGGCAACGGGATATGGAACATTATATGGTGATATGGCAGGTGGATTGGCGGTTTTAGGCGATTGTTATAAACTACAAGTGTATGCATTGGCAGCATTCATCAACCAGTCGAAAGAAATTATACCACAACATATTATTACCAAGCCGCCAAGTGCCGAATTAAGGCCCGGGCAGGTAGATGCAGATTCTTTGCCCGACTATGCAGTGTTGGATAAGATCCTATATCAATATATTGAAAGAAGGCAGGGTCCGAATGAAATTAAGGCACAAGGTTATAATCCCGAATTGGTAGATAAGGTATTGAGGATGGTGAATAGGAATGAGTACAAACGCAATCAGTTTTGTCCTATTATTCGGGTATCACCCAAGGCATTTGGGGAGGGCAGAAGAGTGCCAATTGTGGGCAATTATCTCTCTTAGTTTTTTTCTACTACTACGGCTGTGCCATAGGCCAATACTTCTGTTACACCATTCATTACTTCATTGGCGTCATACCGCATGTTAATGATTGCATTGGCACCTAATTCACTGGCATGTTCTAGCATTAATTGATAGGCTTCGAGTCTGGTTTTTTCGCAGAGGGCTACATAAATAGAAATCTTACCGCCAAAAAGAGTTTGAAAGCCACCGGCAATATTCCCCAATAGGCTTCGGCTTCTTACGGTAATACCTCTTACAATTCCCAGGTGTTTGCTGATGCGATAACCTTCTAGGTTATTGGCAGTAGTAATAAGATGTTGGTCAACCATAATGAAAGATTTATTGATAAAGTTATAGCAATTCTGAATAAGGCCTGTATCAAGTACGCAGTAAAAAAGGTTTTAACAAAGTATTTTTCACTTTATCCAATAGAGCAAAATTTAGTTGCAGCTTTGTTTGTAATTTCGGGCAACAAATTTTTGAGACCATATATTCGTCCGAACGAAATCAGGAAAGTGTCGTTTCGGAAATGTATAGGCCGTATTAAAAGTATACATATGATACAAACTTCAGAAGACATTCGCTTGTTGAATGAAAAAATTGAACATGCAGCTGCATTTGTAACCAGGATTCATGAGGAATTGGGAAAAGTGATTGTAGGTCAGCAGGGCATGGTTGAGCGATTGCTCATAGGATTGCTAAGCAAGGGGCATATTTTATTGGAAGGCGTGCCTGGATTGGCAAAAACCCTTGCCATCAAATCCTTGGCACAAACTGTAAAAACGAATTTCAGTCGTATTCAGTTTACCCCCGACTTATTGCCTGCTGATGTGATTGGAACAATGATTTACAATCAATCAAAAAATGAATTTGTGGTTCGTAAAGGACCTATATTTTCAAATTTCATTTTGGCAGATGAGATCAATAGGGCCCCCGCAAAAGTACAGAGTGCATTATTAGAAGCCATGCAGGAAAGGCAGGTAACCATTGGAGATACCACCTACCCATTAGAAGAACCATTTCTAGTATTGGCCACTCAAAATCCAATTGAGCAAGAAGGTACATATCCCTTACCCGAGGCACAAGTAGATCGGTTTATGTTGAAAGTAATTGTAGATTATCCGAGTAAAGCCGAGGAACAGTTGATTATTCGTCAGAATACGATGGGGATGAATTTCCCTCCCATCAATCCAGTGGCTTCTTCCAGCGAAATTTTGTCAGCAAGAGAGTTGGTAAGACAGGTATACCTCGATGAAAAAGTAGAGCAATATATTCTGGATATTGTCTTTGCTACTCGATTTCCTGACAAATACAATTTGGCCAAATTAAAACCATTGATTGGTTTTGGTGGAAGTCCAAGGGCCAGTATTAATTTGGCACTTGCGGCCAAAGCATATGCATTTTTAAATAAACGTGCTTATGTAATACCAGAAGATGTAAGAGGAATTTGTAAAGATGTATTAAGGCATCGTATAGGTTTAACCTATGAGGCAGAAGCTGAAAGCGTAAATGTAGAACAGATTATCAATGAAATTTTAAGAGTTGTCAATGTGCCCTAATTGGGCGTATAGTATTCATGTTAACTACCGAAGAAATATTAAGGAAGGTTAGAGAGCTTGAAATAAAAAGCAAGAAAATTACCACGCATTTATTTACGGGGGAATATCATTCTGCCTTTAAGGGAAAGGGGATGAGTTTTAGAGAAGTGCGTGAATATTACGCTGGGGATGACGTACGATTTATTGATTGGAATGTAAGTGCTCGCTTTGGTCATACGTTTACAAAGGTATTTGAAGAAGAAAGAGAGTTAACAGTAATGCTTTTGATTGATACCAGTGCCAGCAATCTATTTGGTACGGTGGCGCGGCAGAAAAAAGAACTCATCACTGAAATGGCAGCAGTTTTATGTTTTAGTGCAGTGAGCAATAATGATAAAGTGGGCGTTATTTTTTTCAGTGATAAGGTGGATAAATACATTGCTCCTAAAAAAGGCCGACAACATGCTTTGTATATCGTTCGAGAATTATTAACAGCTACCCCACAAAAACGGGGCACCCATTTAGCCGAAGCTATAAAATTTTTCAGTCATAACGTAAAGCAAAAAAGCATTGCTTTTCTATTGAGTGATTTTTTGGATGCCGGCTATGAAAATGATTTGAAGGTTATTGGTAACAAACATGATGTAATAGGGATTAGGGTATATGATGTGATGGATATGCAATTGCCCGATGCAGGATTACTGCAATTGCAAGATGCTGAAACTGGTTTCAGCCGGTGGGTGGATAGTAGTAATGCCATGGTAAGGTATCAGTATCATCAACATTTTATGAAGCAAAGTGAAATCTGTAAACTTAGTTTCAGGAAGGCTGGTGCAGAATTGTTGCATGTGAAAACTGATGAGGATTATGTAAAAATTTTACAACAATTTTTTATTGGCCGTAATTAAAAAGTATTGATGCGCACTAAGTATTCCTATATGATTCGTTGTGTTTATTTTCTGTTGATACTTTCATTTGTACATTCTTCAAATGTGATGGCTCAATTTCCTAGTTTGCAAACTACTATTGATAAAAAAAATATATTAATAGGGGAGCCATTTAATATTCATTTGAGCGCCACATTTCCTATTGCCGATTATCGTTTACACCTTCCTGTTTTTCCTGATTCCTTAGCACATTTCGAAAAATTGGATCAATCAAAGCCAGATACGATTCGTGATAAAGAACTTATTACTGTTCAGCAGACAATCCGATTTACAAGCTTTGACAGTGGTGCTTGGAATACACCTTCCTTACCTGTAAATTTTGATCCAGTAAAAGATGACACCACCTATAACCAGTGGATTGATTCTTTTCTAGTTAATGTAAATTATGCAGTGCCAGACAGTTCTGGTCAATTGCGGGATATAAAACCTATTCGAAATGTTTCTCTACCGAGTGAATGGTGGAAGTATACAATGATAGCTGTTGGGGTATTGGTTTTTTTACTAGGTATATGGTGGTGGTTTAAAAAAAGAAGGAAAAAAAATCCATTGCTATCTGCAAAAGACCAATTGTCGGCTTTGGAAGAAGCACTATTGGCTATTAAGCAATTGGAGCAATTGAACTTGCAACAGCGAGCCGATATAAAGATATTTCATACCCGTTTGTCGTTTATTTTTCGTCAATATATCAGTCGGCGATTGCAGAAAAATATGTTGGGAAATACCAGCTATGATGTTTTGATTCATTTATCCAATGATGGTTTTGAGCAGGATCGATTAAGAGAAATTGCCATAGCTTTACGTACAGGCGATGCCGTTAAGTTTGCAAAATATCTACCGGCTGAAGAAGACAGTCGCCGATGCAAAGAAATGATTATTGCTGCTATTCAGTTTTTATCCAATCATTCAACTAAATCTAGTTAATTTATTTTGCTGCTCGAATATTTCAACGATATTAGTTTTGCTTTTCCCTGGTTTTTTATAGGGCTGCTTGTAATACCTGTATTGATATACTATTATATCACTAGTAGGAATAAACGCAGTGGAAGTATTATGGTTTCTGATTTGAGTGCAACTCAATTGTCGTCTTTCAAAACGATTTTAATTCACTTGCCATTTTTCTTACGGGTATTTAGTATTGTGTGTATTACAGTGGCATTGGCTCGCCCACAAACAAAGAACGATGTGCAACAGGCCGAAGGGGAAGGTGTTGATATTGTGCTGTGTATTGATGTTAGTGGAAGTATGACGGCACAAGATTTTCAACCGAATAGACTGGAAGCGGCAAAAGCAGTAGCTACTGACTTTGTAAATAAAAGGCAAACTGACCGAATAGGGATTGTGATTTTTGCAGGCGAAAGTTTTACGCAATGCCCTTTGACCACCGATCACTCTGTTTTATTAGCGGCTATTGAAAATATTCACAATGGGTTATTGGAAGATGGCACAGCCATCGGTAGTGGCTTGAGTACAGGTGTTGACCGGATTCGGTCGAGTAAGGCCAGCTCTAAAGTAATTATTTTGTTGACCGATGGGGAGAATAATGGCGGTTTGATAGATCCCAAAACAGCCAAAGAAATAGCCAAGGCTTTTGCGATTAAAGTGTATACAATTGGAGTAGGTACCGATGGCTACGCTAAGCAACCAGTACAATTGCCAACTGGTGATATTGTTTACCAAGAAGCGAAAGTGAGCATTGATGAAAACTTGCTTACAGAAATTGCAAATGAAACTGGAGGCAAATATTATCGAGCCAAAGACAATGCCAGTCTGGCCAATATTTACAATGAAATAGACACGCTAGAAAAGTCAAAAGTAGAAATATCCACGATTACTCGATATACCGAACAATTCTTCCCTTTTGTGATAGCGGCCTTAGTATTTTTATTTTTGGAGGTATTATTGCGCTATACCGTGTTTCGTAAATTTCCTTAATTAGCCATTGTCATTTTAATTTATGAAATTCGTGTTTGAATGAAAGCCATTGTTTATAAATCTACTGGAAGTTGGTATGTTGTAAAAGCAGCAGACGGACGATTGTACAATGCCCGGTTGAAAGGAATTTTCAAAATAGATGGCTTAAGCAGTACCAATCCTATTGCAGTGGGAGATACAGTAACCATTGAATTAGAAAATGAATTAGAGGGCACAGTTATGGTTACGGATATTGGTAAACGAAATAATTATATTACTCGACTATCCCCAGCGAATAAGAACCAACATCATATCATTGCATCCAATTTAGATCAGACCTTATTGTTTGCTACTTTAAAGGATCCCAAAACCTCCCAGGGTTTTATTGATCGGTTTTTAGTTTCTGCTGAATCTTTTCATATACCTGCCATTATTGTTTTTAATAAAACCGATTTATATCGGAAAAAAGAAATGGAGCAATTAGGAAATTTGCGTTCTATTTATGAAAAAATCGGGTATGTTGTTAAAGGTATTAGTGTAGAAAAGGAGGAAGGGGTGGAGGAAGTAAAATTGTTGCTGAAGGATAAAACGACGCTTATCAGCGGACATAGTGGAGTAGGCAAGTCTTCTTTTTTAAATAAAGTGCTTCCTCAGTTGCAGCTTAAAACCCAGGATGTAAGTGGCTGGAGTGGAAAAGGAATGCATACTACTACGTTTTCGGAGATGTTTGATCTCCCATTTGGTGGAAGTATTGTAGATACACCAGGTATCAGGGAATTGGGTTTAGTGGATATCAATAAACAGGAATTGTCTCATTACTATCCTGAGATGGCAGCACTCTTAAATCATTGTCAGTTTAATAATTGTCTTCACATCAATGAACCACAATGTGCAATCAAGGAAGCGGTAGAAGCAGGACATATTTCACCTGAACGCTACATCAGTTACCGCCATATCATTGATTCAATTGATGAGAAAAATTACTGATTAATAAGCCCTTTCTTCTAGAAATTGTGCTAGTTCCAATACCGCATTGTTTTGTTTTTTTGCACTTTTTAAATGCAAGGGAAGTATACTAACTCCATTAAAAATGCTGTAATGTAGGGTAAGGAAATTTTCTTTGTACTGGAAATCCCAGTCTAGCGAATCGGCATCGTCAATTTGTGTTAAAAACTTTACCTGTAATTCTTCAGCTAAGGTGTTGGCAATTGCATAGAATTTGCTGAGACCACAATTATCATCTATGACGGCTTCTGTACCCCCGTGGTCAGTGGTTAAATGGTAAGACATTGTATTAGGATTTGGTTTAAAATCTAACTGTCATTCAAGGATGCAAGGCCCACCTTATTCACTATAACTTTTTCTCCCACCCTTGTATTTGGCCTTCTTTACTTTTTCCCCTGCTAAAATCTTTTCAGCACCTACGTTTCGGCCATCACTTGGACAACCATATTTTTCTTTTTTATGAAAAATACGAGTGATAAAACAACCACTCGAAAGGAGGGAGATAGCAAAAAAGGCTAGTATTATTTTTTTCATATTTTAAAGATAAAATAATTATCTGCAATTCAACTTATTGACCTTCTTCATTTGGTGTTTTAAACCAACTACTATATGTCAGATAATTATTTGCGATTCTATCTATTTCTCCTTTTATTTTCTCCTGACTAATGTCTTTAACTTTTTTAGCAGGGACGCCTGCATAAATGGAACCAGGTTCTACCCTTGTGTTTTCTAAAACCACCGCTCCTGCAGCAATGATGCTATTAGACCCTATATGGGCGTTGTCCATAATTATGGCCCCCATACCAACCAGCACATCGTCTTCTATAACGCATCCATGTACAATTGCATTGTGTCCAATGCTGACATTATTTCCAATTAGTGTACCACATTTTTCGTAAGTGCAATGCAGGATGGCTCCATCCTGAACATTTACCTTGTTTCCTAGCTTAATAAAATTTACATCTCCTCTTATAACGGCATTGAACCAAATACTGCAATCAGCACCGGTTTTAACATCTCCAACAATGGTAGCGTTTGGCGCGATAAAAGTATTTTCCCCAAATTCAGGCCAAACATTTTTAACTGGTAAGATAACGGGCATAAAAAATTGTATTAGTTTGAGAATAAGTCAGCTCTAGCTATCATTGCAATTTAGCCAAAGATTTATTATTACCAGTTTCTTTACGAACTTTGCAATTATGAACAATCGGGAACTTTTTCTGTCGCATGTGGGACAAACTTCAACAGCGCCATTGGCATTGGAAATTATACGGGCCTACGGTTGCCGTTTGGTGGATGTAACTGAAAAAGAATACATTGATTTAATTGGAGGCATTAGTGTTTGTAATATTGGGCATGGGCATCCTAAGGTTATTGCGGCTATTAAGCAGCAGGTAGATCAGTACATGCACATAATGGTCTACGGCGAATTGGTGCAGAGTCCACAGGTACAATATGCGCAGATGCTTAGTTCTTATTTGCCCAACTCCTTAAATGCAGTATTCTTTACTGCTAGTGGCAGCGAAGCAACAGAAGGGGCTATGAAACTGTCGAAGCGCTATACCAATAGAACTCAAATTGTTTCCTTTAAGCATTCTTATCATGGTAGTACACAAGGCGCATTGAGTATTATGGGGGATGAGTATTGGCGAAATGCATTTCGACCATTATTACCCGATATACTTCAACTGCGGTATAATTCTATGGAAGACCTGGAGCAAATTACTACTCGTACTGCCTGTGTAATTGCAGAAACCATTCAGGCAGAGGCAGGCGTAATAGTACCTAGCAAAGCATGGTTAAAAGCGTTAAGAGATAAATGTACCCAAACAGGTACTTTGTTGGTTTTAGATGAAATTCAATGTGGATTTGGACGTAACGGAAGTCTGTGGGCTTTTGAACAATTTGATATTGTACCTGATATTTTATTATTAGGTAAGGCATTGGGTGGGGGAATGCCTTTGGGTGCCTTTGTAGCGGACAAGAAGATCATGGATAGTTTATCGCATAATCCCGTTTTGGGTCATATCAATACCTTTGGTGGACATCCTGTATGCTGTGCAGCAGGATTAGCCGCTTTTAGGGTATTGTTGGAAGAAAATATTGTTGAATCGGTGAATGAAAAAGAAAGGTTATTTATTCATGCTTTGTCAAGTTGGATGCATGAATTACCAGCTTCCAAAAAAATAAGTATTCGAAGCAAGGGATTAATGATTGCGATTGAATTTGAAAATTTTGAAATCAATAAATCAGTTATCGACGCATTGATTGCAGCTACCGATGGAGGGCTTGCTGTTTTTACCGATTGGTTTCTTTTTGCATCTAATTGTTTGCGTATTGCACCACCACTTACTATCAGTGATGCTGATATTCTACTAGCTTGTGATCGAATAAAGCAAGTGATCTCGTCTATGTAGATTTTATCAACTATTCTGGATGATAAATGCGTTCTGCATTTTTATATACCGTTGATTTGTCCAGTGACATCTTTTTAGTTTGCTGCTTCAAATACAGTGGAACCTGGTCATCAAAATGTTTACTACTGGGTTGAGCACTCGCGCCATACATGTTGATACTTTCAATTTGTGGAAGCCCTTGCTTTGGAAATTTTGCAAAGATGATTAATCCATCTCCACCTACCGATTTCAAAACTCCAGCTTTGTAGGGTTCAGTCCATTGTGGACTTAGCTGATCGGGTAGCCCACCCAGTGGCCAGCTATTGTTACCACGCACGAGTTGTTGAAGCTCCCCAAGTTGAATGTCTATGCGGTTAAAGTTTTTTTGAAAGTAGTTCAATACATATTGATAGGTATCTAATGCTTCTTGCTTACTAATTTTACGGGGGGGCTGCCCTTGTAAATTTTTCTTCAAGTACTCATAGGTCAGCAGAAAAATAGCAGCTCCTTTACTTTCTATATCCCCGCGTTTATTCCAGTTTTTAAAACAATTCATCAAGGGAGCTAGGTTGGGATATTGTTGCTCATCCAATAATAACATGCTATCCAGTTGATATTGATATTGTAAGGTGGAGGGTAATTGTTTATCAAACTTAATTGCTTTAAACTGCTCATACGATAATAAGGACTGTTGCGGAAAAAGTTCAAGAAAGCGAACGCTTCTATTTAATTGATACTGTTCCCAGCCATCCGTTTTTGGAAAGTCAGCTGCTTTTAAATTATCTGCAGGTCCACTGGCCAAAAAGGAAGAATGATTGGTATTGAAAAGAAAACCCGATGTTGGATTTATGTATTGTGGTAAGGCTTTTATTTTTCTGAATTGAGTCCATAAAGTTTTGCTGGTATTGCCTGGTAGGGTTCTTGTCCAATTAAATGCAGCTGCCGTATCTCTGATTGGCATTAGTGCATTATTGATGTAAAAAATGGTATCATGTTTATCGGCGTACATGATATTAAACATGCTCAATTCTTGTTTGCTCAGGGCTGTATAAAACTCAGTAAAATTTTTTGCTTTGTCCATTTCATACCACTGTTGTAACACACCAATGCGCATATTGGCTCCGAGGCGGATGGAGAAAAATCCTTGCTTGTTCTTCATGGTAGCCCCATATTTGCTCCAGTAAAGTTTTCTTTTAATTTTGATGGGTATTCCTCTTATTTTAAGTTTAATTGTTTTTACTTCTAGGTTTTCCCAGTGGTCATCAAATTTGTATTGCAAAGGATTATTGGGATTCATTTCTAATTGAAATTCATCCATCCGGTCGCAATAATTTACGGTATGTGCCCATCCGAGATTTTCGTTCACACCATGTAAAATGCAGGGACCGCCAGCTAATAATCCACCGGTAATATTAAGTCCTTCTTCACTGCATAAATGTGCTTCATAAAATGCTTGAGGTCCAGTATTGGGTTGATGTGCATTGATTAAAAGAAATGCTTCTCCACTGGTTGTTTTAGTGGCACTGATGGCGGCCGAATTACTTCCTTTTTTATTTAATTCGGGGAGTTCCCATTCTGCGTTTTTAAAAATTCGAAAGAGTGCTTGATCTGCACCATTAAAAATAGTAAGTGCAAAAACTGCCGAAGAGACATATTCTTGTGGGGTGATGGGAAATATTTTTTTGTGTGTAACTAGTTCAGGGTGTTTCACCGCATAATCATTCATGGCTTGTACATAGCCATTGATTAATTGCAGAAAGGCGGGGGAGAGTGTATTCCATTTTTCAATGGTTATTTCCTTGCAGCGAAATAAAGCAAATGCATAATCCCCTGCAGCTCCCTTCTTTCCTTGCACACTGGCCATTAGTCCTTTGGCGGGCAATATGGTTTCCTGCATGCTTTTGAAATCATCTTCTGCTTCGGCCCAGGCCAATCCATAGGAGACTTCTGCGTCAGTTTTGGCAAAAATATGCGGTACGCCAAAGCTGTCTCTGACGATATCGATTTTTGATGGGTCAATGCTAAATTGGCAATACGATATGCCGCTGAGCAAGCAAAGGAAAAGGGTAATTTGTATTTTATTCATTACAGCCATATAATTGTTTAACCATTGAATTTCGCATAAATATATTCCATTCTCCATGAACAGCATAGGATGGTGTAATCTATTGAGTTAAATCCTTCCATAGATTCAACAAGCACTAAAAAATAATTTGCAATAATGCCAATCAAGTGTTTACTTTGTGTTTCAAAGTGCTTTTATATGAATGAGCAACAACAAACATTGTCCGATTTACAGCACATCAAAAATATGATGGAGCGCAGTAGTCGATTTATCAGTCTAAGTGGTCTTAGTGGCGTAGCAGCTGGGATATGCGCATTGGTGGGGGCCTGGTTTGCCAATCAGGTAATCATGGATAGTGGAGGTCCTTCTTCTTATAGGGAAGCAGTGGCCAGAACAATAGGTACGGAAAGTTTGCAGGAATTTATGGGGCATCGATTATTTATTATTGCCAGTTTTACTTTTTTTTCGGCATTGTTACTCTCTTTTATTTTTACTTATATCAGGAGTAAGAAAAATAAGATACCCATCTGGGGTACCACTGCTAAAAGACTAATTTGGAATGTTGCCATCCCGATGGGTGCTGGTGCTATTTACCTTTTTAAACAAATGCAGTTTGGAAATTATGGATTAATTGCACCTGGTTGTTTAATTTTTTATGGACTAGCCCTGGTTAATGCTAGTAAATATACTTTGAGTGAAATTCGTTACTTGGGATATTGTCAATTGATAATAGGAATAGTCAATTGTTGGTTTGTTGGATATGGACTTTATTTTTGGGCTATTGGTTTTGGTGTATTTCACATCGTTTATGGATTACTGATGTGGTATCGTTATGAGCGGAAATAATAATCAATAATTTTTTGAGAACAATACAATGAATCCGATAGAGCATTTGAATAAAATATTTGACAGCCGTATCCGGCTGGGCATCATGAGCGCCCTGATGGTGAATGAGGAAATAAATTTTAACGATTTAAAAGACTTGTTACAAATTACGGATGGCAATTTGGCCAGTCATTTGAAAACTTTGGAAGAGAATGAGTACGTTAAAATATTTAAAGGCTTTGTAGGTAAAAAAACGAACACAACCTACTCCGTAACGAAGGCGGGTGAAAAAGCTTTTAAGACACATTTAACAGCATTGGAGAAAATGATTGGAGGGATTAAATAATTTTTTTTATACCTTCACTTTGAAATACAAAGTACTTTCTAAAACAAAAAACAAACATCATGGATAATTCTAACGAAGCCAGTTTTTGGCAAAAAAACAAATTGATCATTAAGTCATTTTTTATTGCATTTTTAGTGCTTTTACTCTTGATTCCTACATTTATCATTATGTTTCTAGTGAATGAGCGTAAGGAAAGAAAGCAAGAAGTGACAAGGGAAATTGGCAATAAATGGGCTGGACCCCAAACCCTAGCTGGTCCCTATATTAGTGTACCGTATACCTATACAACTAACAATAATGTGCAAGAAAAAAAAATCCTTTACCTGCTTCCTGCACAATTAAATATT
Source organism: uncultured Bacteroidota bacterium (assembly GCA_903858475.1). Lineage (GTDB taxonomy): Bacteria > Bacteroidota > Bacteroidia > Chitinophagales > Chitinophagaceae > Ferruginibacter. The sequence continues at coordinate 37,812 of CAIOIZ010000011.1, read as the reverse complement.
CAGGGAATCCTAGATCCAAGTATTCGTTACCGCAGTATTTATAAAGTGCCTGTATATACAGCCCAGCCAATTGTATTGAAAGGAAAGTTTGCTGCCAGTAATTGGACAGCAGGCATAGAACCCAGCTTTGTTAATTGGCAGGAAGCCCGGCTTTGTATTGGTGTTAGTGATTTGAAAGGTTTGAAAAGTGAAACCGTTTTATGGAATGGCACTAAACTACAAATGCAAGCAGGTCTGCCAGATACAGGCATCGCCGATCAGGGTCTTTCTGTTCCAATAGCATTGGATTCAAGTTTTATTAACAAGGAATTTGATTTTTCGGTTTCCTTGGTATTACAGGGTTCAGAGAAATTATATTGTTTGCCAATGGGCGCTACCACTTCTGTACAATTAAAATCTACTTGGACATTGCCTGCTTTTGACGGAAAATATTTACCAGATTCTGAAAAAGTCAATAAGCAGGGATTTGAAGCTCAATGGCAATTTGCTAGTTTTAATCGAGATTTTTCGCAACAATTTACCAATACGGGCAATAGCTTGACAGCTGTAAGAGCAAGTGCATTGGGTGTTATATTACTGTCACCCGTAGACGCTTATGGACAAACTATGCGCTCCTTGAAATATGCCATTCTGATAATTGCATTAAGCTTTTTCGCCCTTTTTTTTACAGAAATATTTCAAAAGAGAAATGTACACCCATTGCAATATATTTTAATTGGAATGGCATTGGTATTGTTTTATACGCTTTTGCTTTCTATTTCTGAATACATTGCATTTCCCATCGCTTATTTGACAGCAGCAGCAGCAACGGTTAGTTTGTTAGCTTGGTATACGCATAGTATTTTCAGGAAATTGGGTACTACTGTTATTTTTGGTGTCCTACTTTCTACGCTCTATTTATTTATCTATATACTCATTCAAATGGAAGACAATGCATTGCTATTTGGAAGTATTGGTTTGTTTGTATTGTTGGCCACAACAATGTATCTAAGCAGAAAGGTTGATTGGTATGGGTTGGATACTAAAAATAGGCTGTCATAAATTGAACAAAAAGCCCCGTTTATCAGATGGTAAACGGGGCTTTTTTATAGTTCTAAAAAATTTTAAAAATCAACACCGAGTGATACATACATTTGAGGCTTTCCTTTAAAGATGCCATTCATCTGCCAGGCTACATCATATTTCAGAAAATAGCCGAGAAGGGTACTCCTGGCACCAAAGCCATAACCACCCGCAAATGGACCAATACCTCCCGCTTTTACTTTCACTACCACAGGAGAAGTGCCATAGGTTACACTTGGTCTGCTAATGCTATTGTAGCCACCATTCCAAGCGGTGCCTAAATCCACAAATTGTGTAATTTGAAAATTCCTTAAAAAAGCATTATTGATTGGCCTGCTAAACAAGGTGCTGAAAACGGGCAAACGGAATTCACTATTTATTACTAATGCGTTATTGCCATTGGCTACATTCTGGATAAACCCTCTCATGTTTACCGCCAATCCCTGATAAGCATAGCTTTGATCATTCGCTGGAGTATTACTTGTATTAAAAAATCTTTCTTTCACTACATTGCCACTGTTATCGAGTTTTTGATTGTTGCCAAACATTAACCAACCGTCTACGCCTCCCAAATAATAAATCATTTTTTGGTTGCCAAAACTAAAATCGCCTGCTGCTCTTCCTGCCCATATGAAATTGCGGAAAATGGGATGATAATAGCGGAAATCAAAACCAGCATTAAAAGTATTTGGTCCGTCGTTAAATCTATTTTTATTTAATTGTCTGTTCCAATCGAAGAATACTTTATAGCGCAGACCATTCCATATATTCTGCGTAACATTCAAACAATTATCATACACAAACTCTGCATGAGTCAAGGAATAACGAGTGATAATATCGGGTTCTATCAATGTGCTTTGATCCAATGAAGGATATACATCTCGATCTGAACGAATGCCAGTTATCAAACGGAAGCTCTTTGCATTGTCGAAGGGATAAGAAATATTAGCTTGGTAAATATTTGTATAAACCTTATTGGAAACGTTTCTATAGTAACTAATTCCCCAGTCAATTCTTCTTTTTAAATTTTGATAACTCATGAAAGCAGAATAATCCTTAAGTCCGCTTGCGATTTGATATGCACCTGTAATTTTGATGTCTTCTAATAAATCGGATACCCCTACTTTCAACATGCCTGATAAAACATCGCCACCGCCAGTTAAGCGAATAGGGCCTTGTTGATTGGGGCCTCCATATGGCTGGTACCTTATGCCCAGTAATTGATTTCCAAAAACAGAACCGCCTGTATTGCTTTGCGCATTCAATCCAGCAAAGTCAGCAGCAAATTTTTTAGGTTTATAGGGGTATAGTTTTGCTTTTGATAGCACGTCATTTTTTTCAACAGGTTCTGCCGCGAATACTTTTCCTATTAAAGTGCTATCTGTTTTTTCTTGTACAAACTCGCCTTGAAAAATATCTGCTTGTTTTTGAACTGTATCCTTGGGTGTGTTTTCTTCATTTTTTAATACATCCAAAATGTCGGCAGCACTTGTTTTAACTTTGTTTTCTTCAATTATTTTTTTCATGTAGGCAGTAGGAGGTACGGTAATATTCCTTCTGCGCAAAGTGATTTCATCAATCTTTAATTTGTATAAAATTTTCTCGTCACTCTGTCTGGTTACTTCACTTACTTGGCGCGTATCACCAGCCACCCTTGTTTCTGCCAATGAACTTTGATAATTAGTCAAAGGAAAAGTATAGGCAGAGTCGCTTGTAATGGAAACAACTGCAATGCTGTCCACATCATCTTGCTTATATACTTTCAATGCACTGTCTACTTCTTTGGGAGAAGGGTTTCTGAAAATTTCACCAGCGATTACTACCAGCGTATCCAATCCTTCTTTTTTTGTAGTGAAGAAGCCTGCATAGCGATTATTCACTCCATTTTCATCACTTGCAAAGGTGAAATGATTTTCATTGTAGGGCATTGGAAACCTTGCATTGCCGTATTTCAAATTCGACAACTGTGTTATCTGATTCATTTCTGGCTTATCGCCAAAATTGGTTACCAGAAAAATATTGTATCGATTGTTGCTGGGCAAAACCGTATCTGCAGATTTGGCATTCGGCCCAGGGCGATTGCTACTGAATAAAATGCCTGTTTTATTAGGAAAGGATACAAACTCAGCATCTAAGTCATCATACACATCATTGGTAATTTGTAAAAGCTTTTCTTTTGTAAGGTCAAAAGTAAAGATATCGGTATGGCCGTTTTTCACAGCACTCAATAACAAAGTATTGCTATTGAGCATGTATTTCATATCCTGAATTTGTCCAAATTTATCTGTTAGATCTAGCTTTGGGAATTTAATTCTACTAACAATATCATATACAAATAATTTGAGTCTGCCTTCTTCAGTATACACTACACATATTCTAGATCCTTTGGGGTCCCATGCCATCAATGGATAGTTGGGGTTTACTTCATTTTGCCAGCTGCGGATGCCGTATTTTAGCAATGTTTTGTTTTCAAAATCATCATTGAGAATAACTCTAACAATGCCCTTCTGATATTGTGTAACAACATAACTATTGTTTTTCTTATTCGGATTTACATTAAAGCGATAGTAGTTCAGTCTAGGACTGATATCAAATCCTTCTACATAATTTCCTTTAGGATAGGCTTTTCTACGAGCAATATCTTGGTAATACTTGTCATCCTGGTATTCCATGAATTCAGCAAGTACATCTTTGAATTTTTTCTTGCAAACCTGCATACATGCCTTATTCAGGTTTTTGTAGACAGTGGCCAGATATAACAAATAGGTTACATTTTCTTTTTTATAACGTTCTTCTATATAATACCAAAATGCATGGCCAGCAATGTCGGGTTTGGCAAAGGCGAAATTGTAAAACTTAGTATAATTGCCACTTAATATTTCACTTTTTAATTCATCATCTAATTCTGTACTCCAGTTTTGCCCCAAATAACTTACATATCCATCGGTTAGCCATTTAGGCAAATCCAATAATGCCTGGTTGCCTGCAAATTCACCTAAGTCGTCACCAAATAAACGATTGTCTGTTAAAATGCGCGCAATGCCTTCCCTGATTTGTTTACGCAATTTGGCGTGGTCTGCATCAAAATAAACAATCATTTTATTGTTTACCAATTTAGTAGCACCACCATAATTCTGCCATTCAATGCCAAGTCCAATATTGCTTTGTTGCAAATCTGCAAATTCATTGTATAAAACAATATTTGCCCTTCTTTGCAAACTGTATTCTGCTGCTGCTTCAATAGTGGGTAATTCTTTTTCGGCGGATTGTGCTACAAATTTGGCCAGTTCCTGACCGTTTTGATTATAGTAAACATTAAAATTTTTGGTTTGGTAATATTGCCATTTGAATTTTTTGTATTGAACCCTGTTTTTGCCAAATTCTACTGCATTTACTTGGGCCATGGATGACCAGCAACCACTCGCTATCAGAAAAATCAATAGTAGCTGTATCTTTTTCCAGATTTTAGTATTATTTGAATGAAAACACATCTTACTTTGCATATGCATTAATTATACCTTAAAATTAGTTGTTTTCCTATAAATGATAATCATTAAAATTATAAGCAGGTGTTAACATTACATTCTTTCACATTTAGTCCGATTCAGGAAAATACTTATTTGCTATTCAATGAGCAAAAGCAATGTATTATCATCGACCCGGGTTGTTATTTTCCCGAAGAAAGGGAGACCGTGAAAGCATTTATTTCGGCAAAGGGACTAGTGCCTGTTTATTTACTAAATACCCATTGTCACCTCGACCATGTATTTGGGAATAAATTTATAGCGGAGACATTTGGATTAACACTGCATATTCACCCATTAGAAAAAGAAGTGTTGGCCTTTGCGCCCGCCAGTGGATTAATGTGGAATATGCCCTTTGATAATTATCAGGGTGAATTTGTTTGGCTAGCGGAAACCAGCAAAATAACCGTTGGAGAAGAGGAATTGGAAATATTATTTACACCCGGTCATAGCCCTGGCAGTATTAGCTTTTATTCAGCCAAACAAGGTTTTATAATCAGTGGAGATGTGCTTTTTCAAGGTAGTATCGGCCGTACAGATTTGCCTGGAGGCAATCATGCTACCTTACTGCAAAGCATTCGAGAAAAAATACTTAACCTTCCAGATCAAACTATAGTGTATAGCGGACATGGTGCTCCTACAACCATTGGGCAGGAGCGAAAGCAAAATCCATTTTTAATATAAGGGGATAAAACTTGAAATTATTTACGGGCTAATTTCTGTTGTACGATTTGTATACAGCTACCTACGGTGCCTAGTTTTTCAAAATCATCATCTTCAAATACAATATTATATTTTGTCTCCGCATCTAATACAATGTCTACCACATTGCTGCTATTAATATGTAAGTCGTCACTTAAATGGGTATCCTGTGTAATGGCATTGAGTAAATCTTTTTCCTTCACATAGGGAGCAAGTATTTCTTTAAAATCATGGAGCAAATCAGCTGACATATAAATATATATTTTGTGCAATATACATTTTTTTGCATGTTGCTGCATGGTTATGTAGATGGCTAAAATTCATTTTCGAATTAGGGGGTATTATCTATCTAGTGCAGCAATGACAATGCAGGAATTGACATCTCCGAAGCCAAAATTGGCTTTCATGACCAACTTAATGGGTTTTTTAATTATTTGCATTGGTATACATGCTGGATCAATAGTAGCTGCAATTTCGGGGTGCAAGTCCTCGCAATTTAAATTGGGATGCACAAAATGATGATGCAATTGCAGAACAGCCGCCACTGTTTCAATACTTCCTGTGGCGGCGAGACAATGACCTGTCATGCTTTTCAATGAATTGATATGCGGAAAATCTTTTCCATATCTACCGAGCGCAGTGGCCCAATTTTTAATTTCTACTTTATCGGCAAATGTGCTGGTTAAGTGTCCACAAATTAAATCAACATCATTGGGATTAATACCACTGCTTTCAATGGCTTTTTCAAAACATTTTAATACCCCTTTACTATTGGGTGCCGTCATGGTTCCACCCTCTCTTTGACCACCGCTATTTACAGCGCCCCCTAATATTTCTCCATATATTTTTGCACCACGCTGAATGGCTGTTTCTAATTCTTCCAAAATTAGCACGCCTGCTCCACTGCCTGGTACAAACCCGCTAGCAGTAGCACTCATTGGTCGACTAGCGGCTGTTGGGTTATCATTGTTTTTACGTGTAATAACCCTGATGGCATCAAATGCCGACCAGGTATAGGAGCTACTAGGATCACAACTGCCAGCAATCATTCGCTTGGCATCTCCCAATTTGATTTTTTGATAGGCAGTCAATATAGATTCTGTGCCAGTGCTACAGGCTGATGAATTAGAGGTGACTACATTGCCCAATCCTAATATTCCACCGATATAGGCAGCAGGACCACTGGCCATGATTTGTTCAACAAAGGAAGAGCCCAATTTTCTGCTTTCAAAATTGTCTGCCAAATTAATACCCCATCTTAAAGTGGTAATATCTGGACTTCCGCTACCAATAATACATCCAGTATCGTAATCGGTTGTTTCTTGGTTGATGGTTAAGCCAGCGTCTACCCAGGCTTCCAATGCAGCGGCAATACCATATTTGATATTTGTACTTTGTAATCCTTTTAATTTACTTTCTGGTAAATAGGCAGCTAAGCTAGTTTCATCAAAAAGAGGGATGCCCGATACATTGCATCCTAGTTTTAAAGCATGCATTTCTGAATTAAATCGTACGCCTGATTCTCCCTTTTGAATGGCAGATAAAAAGGCTGGAATATTGCTGCCATTTGGTGCAACAACACCTAGGCCGGTTATGACAACTCTTTTATTCATTGTACAAATAGCTATATTATTTAATTCATTTTCTATACAAACATACCTGATATCTGGCCATCGCAAACCAGGTTTTTGTCAATATCAATCATTTCGACAGTACACCTCAATTTGCCATGTCGAAAAACTGTTTTTGTTGCTCGAACAAATAATTTTTCTCCAGGAAACACTTTTTTATAATACTGCATATTGGAAGAAGTGAATAGTGGCCATTTTTTATTGTCGAAGGGAATGCCTTGCAAGTTCAATAAATAAATGCCAAAACAAACCAATCCAATTTGTGCTGCGCATTCCGTGAGTATAACAGCAGGGGTGATGGGCATAGATGGAAAATGGCCTTGATAAAAAAAAGCATTGGCTAAAAAAGTATAATGCCCCTCAATGGAATTTTCATCAACGAAAGTAATTTCATCTACAAACCGAAATGGGTTTTGATGAGGTAGAAGTGTTAATATATCTGCATTGCTGAGCATACTAAAGTGAATTGATTAATTAGCAACAATGTTCTCCGCCATCAACATGTAGAATCGCGCCGTTTATCCAAGCTGCTTCGTCTGTGCATAATAGGTAGATGGCATTGGCTACGTCTTCAGGTTGGGTGAGCCTTTTAAAAGGGTTGCGTTCAATACTAGCTGCTTTTATTTTTTCGTGCCCAGGTATCATTTGAAAAGAGGGGGTTTCCGTAACTCCTGCTTGAATGATATTGGTTCGAATGCCATAGCATGCATATTCAAGTGCCATACTTCTGCCAATATTTTCTAAAGCAGCTTTGGCAGCACCCACTGCGGCATAGCCTGGCCAAGCTTTGGCAGCACCTTCACTGGTTAGGCCAATGATACTTGCCATTGGTGAAAAAAGTTTATTTTGAATGAGTGCATTTGCCCATTCATATATATTGATGCCCATGGCATGAATGGTATTTTGCAAATCTTCTAAACTTAGTTGTTGTTCACCTGGCGAAAGTAATTTTAAATTACCTCTGGAAACCGCATGTAATAGTAATCGGAATGAATACCCCTCATTAACAATTTTTGAAAGCTCCTTGCAAATGGAATCAATGTTTTCTTTTTGAAGCGCATTGGCATTGATAGTATGAATTTGCACAGCAGTGGTAGCTTTTAGGGATTCAATGCTTTCAAGGAAGGGCTTTTCAATTATTCTTGGATCACGGTAAACAATATATAGATTCATGCCCGCCGCTGCCAGTTTTTTAGCGGATGCCAGGCCCATACCACTGCTTCCTCCAAGAATAAGGGCATAGTATTTTTTATTATGAAAAGTGGAAGGCATCTTGGTTATTATTTTTCCTGACAAAGTTCAATCAATATTCCATTGGTGGTTTTAGGATGCAGAAAACAAATTAGTTTATTATCGGCACCTTCTTTGGGTGAGTCACTTAATAAACTGAATCCTGCATCTTTTAATCTTTCCATTTCAGCATATATATCTTCTACATCAAAAGCGATGTGGTGCATGCCTTCTCCCTTTTTCTCAATGAATTTAGCAATTACGCCTTCCGGGTCAATACTTTGAAGTAATTCGATTTTAGTATCGCCTATCTTCAAAAAGGCCGTTTCCACCTGTTCTCTTTCTACTATTTCCCTTTTATAACAGGGGGTATTCAGTAGTTTTTCGAAAAGGGGGATAGAACTGCTTAAATCTTTTACAGCAATGCCTATATGTTCGGGTTTTCGCATTTTTTTTGTTTAAACAGGCCCATTTACGAAATAGGTAATTTGAAGTGAACGGGCCCCAATCAGGGGCTAAAGTAAAACCTTTTATAGTAATTTTGCGTTATTCAACTGAAACAAACAGCCCGTATTTATGCTCAAACTTCCGATTTATCTAGATAATAATGCCACTACTCCCATGGATCCCAGGGTATTGGAAACAATGACCCCCTATTTTTTACAGCATTTTGGGAATGCGGCTAGCCGTAACCATCCTTTTGGTTGGGAAGCGGAGGAAGCGGTAGATTATGCTCGGGAGCAGGTAGCCAAACTAATTGGTGCTGATCCAAAGGAAATTATTTTTACCAGTGGTGCAACCGAAGGGGACAATTTAGGCATTAAAGGCATATTCGAAATGTATGCCAGCAAGGGAAATCATATCATTACCGCCACTACAGAACACAAGGCGGTGTTGGATACTTGTAAGCACATTGAAAAAAGTGGCGGCGAGGTTACTTATTTGAAAGTACAACCTGATGGCTTAGTTGATTTAAAAGAACTAGAAGCGGCTATTAAGCCTACTACCATATTGATTGCCATTATGTATGCTAATAATGAAATTGGAACAGTAATGCCAATTAAAGAAATTAGTGCCATTGCACGCAAACACGGTGTGCTTTTATTCACTGATGGCACACAGGCAGTTGGTAAAATACCCGTTGACGTTAATAAAGATGGGATTGATTTAATGGCTTTCACAGCGCATAAAATGTATGGTCCAAAAGGCGTTGGTGCATTATACGTTAGACGTAAAAATCCTCGTGTAAAAGTAACTGCTCAAATGGATGGTGGGGGACATGAAAGAGGAATGCGTAGTGGAACATTGAATGTACCGGGTATTGTTGGTTTTGGAAAAGCCTGTGAACTTTGTATGCAGGATATGGCAACTGATACTCAACGAATTTCAATTTTCAGGGATAAACTGGAGCGTGAATTGATGAAATTGGAAGAAGCTTATATAAATGGTAGTACTGAATTTCGCTTGCCACATGTAACAAATATTTCGTTTAAACATGTAGAGGGCGAAGGACTACTAATGGGCTTTAATAAAAATATTGCCTTGAGTAGTGGTAGTGCCTGTACTTCTGCATCATTAGAACCGAGTTATGTATTAAAAGCCTTGGGACTTGGAGATGATTTGGCACATAGTTCTCTGCGGTTTGGGTTGAGTAGATTTACCACCGAAGAAGAAATTGATTATACCATTAAGGCCATCAGCGAAACCGTTTTGAAATTACGCGAAATGAGTCCTTTGTGGGAAATGTACAAAGAAGGAATTGATTTAAATTCCATCGAGTGGGCAGCACATTAATTTTAATAGACAGTAACAAATAACAATAACCAACTAAAATAATTCAAATGGCGTATTCAGATAAAGTGATTGATCATTATCAAAATCCTAAAAACGTAGGTACATTGGATAAATCCAGTAAGAGCGTAGGTACGGGATTAGTAGGTGCACCAGAATGTGGCGATGTGATGCGTTTGCAAATTCAAGTAGATGATGCAACTGGCGTTATTACCGATGCAAAATTTAAAACCTTTGGTTGTGGAAGCGCCATTGCTTCTTCTTCATTGGCGACCGAATGGTTAAAAGGAAAATCTGTTGAGGATGCATTGAAAATCGACAATATGGACATCGTGGAAGAGTTGAATCTGCCTCCAGTAAAAATTCATTGTTCCGTTTTGGCAGAGGATGCAATTAAAGCAGCCATCAACGACTATCGTGTTAAAAATGGTCAGGAACCCATTAAATTTGATGAAAGTGTAGTGCATTAATTTTTGCATTATTCAATTTTCTGAATTAGCTAGATGAAAAAATAATAATAAATGGAATTGGAAACAACCTTAGTAGAAAATAAAACCGAAGCTGCAAATACTATTCTCATTAGTGATAAAGCCAAAGAAAAGGTAATTAAACTGATGGAAGATGCAGGTGTTGGAACTGATCCTTCTTATTTTTTAAGAGTAGGTGTAGTAGGAGGTGGTTGCAGCGGGTTAAGTTATAAACTTGATTTTGACAATGAAGTAAAACCCATGGATCAGGTTTTTGAAGACAAGGGGTTGAAGATTGTTACCGATTTAAAAAGTTTTTTGTATTTAGTAAATACGGAGTTAGAATTCAGTGATGGATTAAATGGAAAGGGATTTTATTTTAATAACCCAAATGCAAGTCGCAGTTGTGGATGTGGCGAAAGTTTTGCAGTTTAATTTGATTGTATAAATGAAAGACCGGACGCGTGAGCATCCGGTCTTTTTTATGCGTTCCATTAATCATTCATTGTAGGTGGCGGAGGCGGTGGGGGTGGGGGAGGCGGTAATTTGCCATATTTGTTTTCATAGGCTTTTTCGTTGGCAAGCCATTCCTCAATGGGAATTATTCTTTTGAAAGATTTCTTTTTTACAATTACTTGTGTTTTTTCTAGAGAAGAACTTACACTAATGGCATATCCTTTATTGTTCAATGCAGGCGTTGGTGCTTTTGGCTCTTTTGTGTCCTTTACAATTTTGGGTGGAGTAAATTGTACTGCTTCAATAGTGGGCGGAATAGGTGCTTGTGGAGGAGCAGGCGGTACTGGTGAGGGAGGTGGCGGACTGGGCTTCGTTGTTTGAGCCATGCTTGCAATGTGAAATAAGCAGGCTAATACAATTACTATCAATTTTTTCATTTGTGGGGTTGGTTTAATTGTAAAAATTATAGATTTAATCAATGAGTAGTCAGCACTAAGATTCAATGATAACCCTATTCCATAAAAAATCCCCCGTTAACCGGGGGATTCGAGCAGTTGGTTTTGGGTAAACAACTTATTGCTTGCTAAACTTTTGAACAAATTTTGTCTTTCGCAAAGAAGCCTTAAATAATCAACCCTTTCTTAAAATCCTATATTAATGGTAAGGGACTAATAGCGTTGTCAGTTGTTTAACAACCTGTCCGTACTCAATGACAATACAGCTTCTCCTTTTGCTGCATTGAATCTAAAAATTTATTCCTGGTGCTGCCTAGTGAGACTGTAGAATAAATAGTATATTAATAATGCTAATATGATATAAATTGAAAATCAATGAATAACAACATTAAAAATGATTTTCTATAAGATAAAAACTCAGAAAAAAAATATTTTATTTGGAATCGAGGCAGTAAGCATAATCAAAGTCAAGGGTTTGTTATTAGAATTGACCTGAGTGAATTAAATCTATCTTAAAATGATATTACTAAACATTAGTTAGGGGCTAAATTGTAAATTGCAGCAATTTCAATCACATGTGGAGTATTTGTAAAAAAGAATTAGGACAGTTTTTCAGCAACCTTACTGGCTATATTGCCATAATCCTTTTTTTATTGGTCAACGGTCTCTTTTTATTTGTATTAAGTGACAGCAGTATTTTTGAATATGGCTATGCCAGTTTAGATAAGTTTTTTGAATTGGCTCCCTGGGTTTTGCTTTTTTTAGTTCCTGCAATTACCATGCGCTCCTTGTCGGATGAATTTAAGACAGGCAGCTTTGAAACTTTAAAAACGCGCCCCTTGAGCAGTTGGCAGATTGTTATAGGAAAATATGCCAGCATCTTGATTGTATTACTGGTAGTGATTTTGCCCACCTTATTATATGTATTAACTATCAAAACCTTGAGTACACAGGGCGGTATTGATACAGGAGGGATTGCTGGCAGTTATATTGGTTTATTTTTCTTGGCTGCTGTATTTGCGGCTATTGGTTTGTGTTGTAGTAGCTTTACTGCCAACGCAGTAGTGGCTTTCTTAATCAGCGTCTTTGCCTGCCTGTTACTTTATTTTGGATTTAATGCGCTTAGTAAACTTCCCATTTTTGAAAATGGGCCAGATTATTACATTGAAATGTTGGGTATTGATTTTCATTATCGAAGCATGAGCAGAGGGGTATTAGATAGTAGGGATTTGATTTATTTTTGTAGTATCATCTTCCTTTTTCTGCTATCGACAGTAAAAAATTTACATAAAAAATAATTTTAAAAGCAGGCGCTCACTGCCCGGTAAAACATGAAAAAAATAATAAATACTATTTGGCTGACAAAATTTTGGCTTCCTATCATTATTATTTTCCTTTTGTTGATCAACTGGTTGGCTGCTACCTTCCATACGCGCATTGATTTCACCAACGAAAAAAGATTTACCCTCTCTGCAGCTACTAAAAAATTAATCGGCGAACTGGATGCGCCTGTTCGCATTGATGTTTTTTTAAAAGGTTCCTTTCCAAGCGGATTCAAAAAATTGTCGAATAGTGCAGCAGAAATATTGCAGGAGTTTAAAGAAATAGCCGGCAATAAAATTCAATATAATTTTATTGGTCCCGACGAATTGGTGTCAAACACCAATACCACATGGGGCGACACTTTGATTGCAATGGGACTAGCACCCATCAATATTAAAGCTCAAATCAAATCAGGTGAGCAACAGCAATATGCATTTCCAGCAGCCATTGTGCACTATAAAGAAAATGAAATACCCGTTTTGTTGTTTGAGAAAAAAGGGATTACTGATAAAAATGTAACAGGTTCTATTACTTATAGTGAACTTAATTCTGCTGAAGCCTTGTTGGAATACAAGTTTGCAGATGCCATCAGTAAATTAACGCAAGCACTAAGACCCATGATTGCTTATTCTATTGGCAATGGGGAGCCTGGGGATGCAAGGTCTTTTGATTTGGCTCAGGATGTATTGCTAAAAGACTATGATTTACGCACCATCAATTTGAACAAACAACTCTGTAATGCGGATACCTTTAAATTATTGATGATTGTAAAGCCTATCAAGTCATTTACTGAGGAAGAAAAATTAAAGATCGATCAATTTGTAATGCGAGGTGGAAAATTGTTGATGTTCGTTGACAAATTAGAAGCTGAATTGGATAGCCTTCAAAGCATGAGCAACCAGGTAGTAGCTTATGACCGCAATCTTGAAATCAATGACCTGCTTTTTAAATATGGTGTTAGAATTAATAGTGATTTAGTAATGGATTTGCAATGCGATTTTCTCCCTTTTGTTACCAATGGAAGCGATCAAATGGAATATTTGCATTGGAATTATTTTCCGTTATTTGAAAGCAAATCCAATCATGTCATTAATAAAAATCTCTCACTTGTTTCTAGTCAGTTCGTCAATTCAATTGATACAGTTGAAGCCGAGGGCATCAAAAAAACTATCCTACTCAGCTCTTCCCCCAATGCCAGAACTATTGCAACACCCGCTTTGATCAGTGGCAATGAAAACGTCAATAGTCCGGAAGATGCTAAATTTAAAAAAGCCAATATCCCCGTAGCCGTTTTGTTAGAGGGAAAATTTCAATCTTTATTTTCCAACCGGCTTTCACAAGCCATGATCGATACCTTGGCTCAATACGGAACCGTGTTTCAGCCGGATTGTTTTGCCAATAATAAAATCATCGTGGTGGCCGATGGAGATATGGTATTGAATAGTGTTGGTAAAGACGGCCCCTTGCCGATGGGGGTCAATCGATATACTGCTGGCACGCAATATGCTTATCAGTTTGCCAATAAAGATTTTCTGAAAAACTGTTTAGATTATTTAATTAATCCCAGCGGACTTGCGGATGCGAAGTCAAAGGATTATAGCTTGCGTATGCTGGATACAAAAAAAGTAAATGCGCAAAAAGGATTTTGGCAATTAATCAATATAGCTATTCCTATAATTTTGGTGATGTTATTGGCTATCCTATTTCAATTTGTTCGGAAAAGAAAATACACGGTGGCTTAATAATAAGGCCGTCTTGTTAAATAATTATATGGATACTACGAAACTTATTTATCTTGTTTTTAGCAGCGTAATTGTACTTGCGTTGGTATTTGATTTGGGTTTACTGAGTAAGAAAAATGCGGTCGTAAGTTTAAAGACGGCCATGATACAAACATTGTTTTGGGTCTTATTGTCTTTTGCATTTTGCGGCTATTTATTATATGAGAATGTAGATGGCAAGGGCAAACAAGATGCCCTCTCTTATCTATCGGCTTATTTGCTTGAATGGAGTCTTTCTATTGATAATATTTTTGTCTTTATTATCATCTTCGCTTTTTTCAAAATAAAGGAGAATAATTATGGCCGCGTATTACTTTTGGGAATTTTAATGGCCATTGTATTCAGAATTATTTTTATTGCCTTAGGAAGTGAATTGGTGGCTAGGTTTGACTGGATTATGTACCTTTTTGGTGCTTTTCTAGTGTACACTGGGATAAAATTATTTATACAGGGCGAGGAGGAGGAGTTTAATCCAGCCGATAATTGGGCAATGAAATTTATGCGCAAATTCATGCGTACCACAGACGAAGAGCCACATGGAAAATTTATCATTTATAAATATCGGAAAGCCTATTTCACTAAGTTGAGTATGGTGGTGGTGATGTTGGGTTTAATAGATATTGTATTTGCTTTGGATTCGATACCTGCTGTATTTTCTATCATTCCTGACCCTTCTAAAAAACTATTGATTTACTCCTCCAATATATTTGCAGTCTTAGGACTTCGAAGTTTGTTTTTTTTATTGCGTGGGGCAGCTAGTAAATTTGATTTTTTACAGCAAGGTATTGCGGTGGTATTGGTCTTCATTGGTATTAAAATGTTGGTCGCATACTGGATACACGTTCCAGTATGGATATCTCTATTGGTCATTATATTTTGCATTAGTGCCTCTATAGTGTATTCAATTTATCATAAACGAAAAGGGGTTCCAAAAGATATTCCACTGTAAAGTGCTGTTAATAGTAGGATAGACATCATACTTAAAATCATTCATTTTGTATACCATTTCCGACATAGCAAAAATTGTATCCGGCAAGATGGTTTGTACACAGGATGCCAATGCCCGTGTTGAGTATTTACTCACGGATAGTCGTCGATTGATTTTTCCCGATCTTACTTTATTCTTTGCCCTACCGGGTTTGCATCGTTCGGGAAATAGTTTTATAGAAACTTTGATGCAACAAGCTGTTTGCAATTTTGTGGTAGATGAAACTTTTTCATTGAATGAGCTTCCTTCTACTGCTGCCAATATCATAAAGGTAAAAGATGTATTGCAGGCCCTGCAACAATTAGCAGCTCATCATCGACAACAGTTTCTTTATCCTGTAATTGGCATTACTGGTAGTAATGGAAAAACGGTGGTTAAAGAATGGCTTTATCAGTTATTAAATCCTTCTTTTCAAATAATAAGAAGTCCTAGAAGTTATAATTCCCAAGTAGGCGTTCCTTTGAGTGTATGGCAGATGGGTCCTACACATGAATTGGCGATATTTGAAGCCGGCATTTCTCAGGCTGGAGAAATGCAGCATTTGCAAGAAATTATTCAACCAAGTATCGGAATACTTACCAATATTGGAGAAGCACATCAATTGGGATTTGCCGACCGTGCCGAAAAAATAAAGGAAAAATTAAA
Source organism: uncultured Bacteroidota bacterium (assembly GCA_903858475.1). GTDB lineage: Bacteria > Bacteroidota > Bacteroidia > Chitinophagales > Chitinophagaceae > Ferruginibacter. The sequence goes on along the minus strand of CAIOIZ010000011.1, from coordinate 21,757 downwards.
ACTTTTTTCAAACGCTTCTGCTTTAGTTTATTGTGCCGATCAATTGGATGTTCATGCTGCTGTTCAAGCACTGTATCCTTCGATGGATGCGCTCACCTGGAGTAGAAACGGGAGGGGGGTATTGAATATTAATGCTGTTTCAACAGAGGGAAATAATTCGTCTATTCGCGCAAGCTACAAATCTGAGGATATTGGAATGGTGATCCCATTTATTGATGAGGCATCTATCGAAAATGCTATTCATGTTTGGGTAATCATGTTGTATTTGGGTATTCCTTACTTGGTAATTGAAGAAAGGATTAGGCATTTAAAACCGGTTGCAATGCGATTGGAATTAAAACAAGGCAATCATGCTTGTTCGGTGATTAATGATAGTTATAGTACAGATATTACTTCATTGTCCATTGCACTGGATTTTTTACAGCAACAACAGCAACATCCCAAGCGTACCGTTATATTAAGTGATATCCCACAAAGTGGTAAGCCTTCCCTTCAATTGTATCAGGAAGTAGCCAGTATTTTGTTGCAAAAAAAGGTGGATAGAATCATTGGGGTTGGCAATGAAATTACTACTTATGCAGCCTGCTTTTCTGGCATAAAGGAAAAGAGTTTTTTCAGTACAACCAGCGAATTGCGGCAACAGTTTTCTGGCATTCCTTTTTACAACGAGACTGTTTTATTAAAGGGGGCCAGGGTTTTTGAATTTGAACAAATTAGTCATCTGCTAGAACAGAAATTGCATCAAACCGTACTGGAAATTAATCTCCATGCAATATCACATAATTTAAAAGTATATCAACAAGCGTTACAACCGGGGGTGAAGTTAATGGCCATGGTTAAAGCCTTTAGTTATGGTAGTGGTAGTTTTGAGATTGCCAACCTATTGCAGTTTTTAAAAGTAGATTACTTGGCAGTGGCTTATGCCGATGAAGGAGTTGAGTTGCGCAAAGCAGGCATTCATTTGCCCATCATGGTGATGAATACCGAGCCCCAGAGTTTTGATTTATTGGTACAATATCAACTTGAACCTGAATTGTATTCCTTTAGCATACTGCAGTTATTTGAAAATTATTTACGAGAAATGGGGTTGCAGCATTTTCCAGTGCACATTAAATTAGATACGGGTATGCGGCGGTTAGGTTTTGAAATGAATGATATTAATTCACTGGCTACCATACTATCGAATCAAGTTTATTTCAAAGTTCAATCTGTCTTTTCTCATTTAGTAGCTAGCGACAATGCCTCGCATGATGCATTTACATTATTGCAAGCCGAATATTTTAAAAATGCATGTTCGGTATTTAGGCAGGCGCTTAAATATCCATTTCTGCAACATATTGCCAATACGTCAGCGGTACACCGGCATCCAGATTTGCAATTCAATATGGTTCGATTGGGAATTGGATTGTATGGTGTTGATTCAGCTGTTCATTTTCAAGCCAAGCTTAAAAATGTGAGTACTTTAAAAACAACTATTGCACAGATTAAAAAAGTAACAGCAGGAAACACAGTAGGATATAACAGAGCAGGTAAGGTTAATACGGACACCACTATTGCTACAGTTAGAATTGGTTATGCCGATGGATACCCAAGAAACCAAGGCAATGGAAAAGGTGCTATGCTAGTCAATGGACATTTTGCACCTGTAATGGGGGCTGTTTGCATGGATATGACGATGTTGAATATTACTGGAATTGATGCAAAGGAAGGTGATGAAGTAATTGTATTTGGGGCAGATTTACCTGTTACTGATCTGGCTGAAAAGGCTGGTACCATTCCTTATGAAATTTTAACCGGAATTTCTCAGCGAGTAAATCGTATGTACTATGAAGAATAATGGTATTTTTAAGCGGTTTAATGATTCTATTCTTATGTTAAAAAAATAGCTGTACTCACTCCAATAGGTATTCCCAACTCCAAAACTCCCTTATCTTTGTTCTATATGAAAAAGAGATATGTGGCAATGATTATTGCCTTATTGGTTATTGCAGACCAAGCTTTAAAAATTTACATTAAGACGCATTTTGAACTTAATACACACCAAAATGTTATCGGCAGTGGTTTTCAATTGTATTTCGTAGAAAATCCCGGGATGGCTTATGGATGGAAGTTTGGAGGCAATTTTGGTAAAATTGCGCTGACCGTCTTTAGGCTTTTTGCAGTCATATTTGGCACTTGGTACCTAGGCAGATTAATTAACCAAAAATATCACAAAGGCTTTATTTTTTGTGCAGCGCTTATCTATGCGGGTGCTTTGGGAAACTTAATAGACTCTGCCTTTTACGGGATGATTTTTGACAAAGGAATGATTTATAATGAAGCCTTAAAGGATTATGATTTTTATACGGGGTTAGCACATTACTCAAAAACAGGGTATGCTTCCTTCCTTCATGGAAATGTGGTAGACATGCTTTATTTTCCTGTAATACATGGTACATTCCCCAAGTGGCTTCCATTTTGGGGGGGAGAACATTTTGAGTTTTTCCGTCCTATATTCAATATTGCCGATGCTGCCATAAGTACTGGCGTTATCACCATCTTGGTATTTCAAAAAAAATTCTTCAGGCAGCACAAGACAAACGAAAACCATCCTGTAGTGGAAACGGGTGCCGTTGTAAATGATGATGTACAAATTTCTTGATTAATTTTATTCTCAACTAATATTTTCATGCTATGAAGTTTTTCAAAGTAATGGTATTTGGAATCTTGTTGGTTGCTGGTTTTTTTTCCTGTCAGAAAGAGTTAAAATTTGATGGAGGCTCTGTGGGTGCATTTAAGAAAGATGCTAACGGCAACTGTCTCCCTATAATAGTAAATGGAATTTTCAAAGCAGATACTACCCTCGCCACCAATGTGAATTATGTGGATGTGGAATTGATTGCAACGATTGCTGGTTCTTTTCAAATTAGTTCAGATACTGTAAATGGTTATTCTTTTTATAAAGCAGGGAATCTTGGCACAGGATCTAATATTGTAAGGTTGTATGCGAAAGGCAAGCCACTAGTTGCCGGCAATGATATGTTTACCATTCGATACGGCAATAGTACTTGTCGATTTACTGTAACTGTAGTGGGTACTGGCACCACTGCTGCAGTGTATACATTAAATACTGGGCTTGGAGGTACTTGTTCTGGTGCAGTAGTAAATGGCACTTATACTCAGGGTGTAGCATTGACAGCAGCCAATAGTGTGACCTTGCAAGTAAATGTTACTCAAATAGGCACTTATACCATGGGTGCTGCAAGCGTTAATGGAATGATATTCTCTGCTGCTGGTGTTTTTACAACAACTGGTCTTCAAGCTGTTACTCTGTCTGCAAATGGACTTCCTTTAGTAGCAGGAATATTTAATGCTACTGCTTCCAATATTACAAGCTCCTGTACATTTAGTATTACTGTACTTCCTCCTGCTTCCGGTGCAGCAATCTATACATTGAATGGGGCACCTGGTTCTTGTACTGGGTTTACTCAAAACGGCACCTATACAGTTGGAACGGCCTTGAATTTATCCAATACCATGACCTTGAATGTAACAGTGGCTACGATTGGCACCTATAGTATCAGTAGTACCAATGTTAATGGAATCAGTTTTGCGGCCAATGGCAATTTTACTGCTACAGGCCCTCAAATCGTTACTTTACAAGGTTCAGGAACCCCATTGGCTGCTGGTAATTTTAATTTTACTGCAACTGCAGGATTGAGTAACTGTATCTTTTCTGTCGTTTGTGTTAATGCAGCTCCTGTAGTGAACATCGATTATATACCTGAAACAACAGGCACTAATTTTTCAATCAAATTATTAGGAGGCACAGCTGCCGATACTTTTTACTATAAAGTGAGTCCCAATACCATTGTAAAGGGAACTAATACCTATCGAATATACGTACAATTATTAAATGGGGCACCGGTAGACTCTATGTTTAACCGTAAGAATGCAGGCTTGTATTATCGTTATTACAAATACAGTTATGGCTACGATAGTCCATTAAATATGGACGCATTGTTATTGGATTCTAATCTGAGTATTAATGCCACCTGGTCAACCAATATAGTTGGAAATACCATTGGGGGAATGCCTGCTACTGGTGCTATTGCAGGTAAGATATTAGATAAGGGGGCAACTGCAGTGATTGCAGGTAATACCTATACTAATGTGATAAAAGTACTATACACTTTCAGTTATAATGTAGGTGCTGGTGCAGTTGATTATTATCAGGAAGAATTTTGGTATGCAAAGGGCAAGGGGGTGATTTATGAAAAGGACAGTGATATTCCTGTAAGTTTTACAGATATTTATGAAACCACTCGTATAGAGGTTTTATAATTAAAATGTGTCCTTTATTGTGCCGAATACTAAAAGCTGGCTTGTTTTTTGGAGAAATGGAGCAGCAGCTTTTATACAATAAGTAGCTTATAAAGCTGGCTGTAAATTGGAATAAAATTAGAAAAAAGCAGAACTTTACTTAATACACAAGTATTGATCATAAAATCAGACGAATGAAAAAAATACTTTCTTTTATTATAGTTGTAACCGTTTTTGGAATGGTTGGTTGCGAAAAGGAATACAGTGTAGAAGATGGCGGCAATTCCAATGACCCGAATATTATTGGTGCTGATTGTAGAATTTCCAAAATCGTTTTTACAGATTCCAGTAGTGGAACGGCAAAAGGATCCATTGCTGCTATTATCAATAGTTCCGATAAAGTAACAGACGTTACAAAATTTGATAGCCTTACTGCTACTATTGATTACAATTCAGTTCCTGTATTTATGGGGGATAGCCTTTATATTAATCCAGATGAATTTTATATTTTGGATGCAGTAACAAAAAGAGTTAAATCATTTCAGGGTTTAATTGATCCAAGCAATCCTTTTTCACCAAAATTTAATGCAAGCTATTCCTATGATGCGGCTGGTAATTTGGTTGGTAAAATGTATGCAGCACCTTTGATTAATTTTGGTATTCCTTACCTAGCAGTCGGGTATACCTATACCGCTGGTAATATTACGGGCATGTCAGAAATTGATTTGACAACCGGTGATTTAAATTCAGATGCCGTTATCAGTTATTACCCCAGCATGGCCCCTAAAAATTTCTGGTATCTTTTTCCCGATGAAGATACGTATGCACCGTATAGTCAGTTTCTTAACTTTGGAAACAGGCCAACCAATGCTGTACAACAATTAAAATTGAGGTATTATAATCCCGGAAATAGTGTAAGGGATTCTGCCATTTCTAATTTCAGAAGTTACACCAAAAGTATTGATAATTATATTACTAGTGTAGTCATGACCGGTAGTAATCAAGCCTGTATTCCTGCTTTAACAGGGAAACTGAAATTTAGCTACAAATGTAAATAAACACCCTTTTTAGTTTTTTTTGTACTTCCATACTGTAAATTAAATTTGCCATACAGCATACTCGCTAATACTGGTGATTATCAGCACATAGTGAAAAATATTTCAGTAGCAGGAACTTGTTTCAGTGAGGTTTACTGCAAATAAGTCGACTCCATTCAACTAATACCCCTATCTTTACGCTGTGATTATAGCTCAATGAGCTGACCGTTTTTTAGATAGATTCAATTTTTTACTTCTCCACGTATTAGTTTTCTCTTCTTAAAAGTTAGTCTTTAGTTACCATCACAGGTATTTTATTTTTTTAAATTCTTAATTTTTAAGATTATGAACATTTACGTTTCAAATTTAAGTTTCAACACAAATGATGCTGAACTTAACGAACTTTTTTCTGCCTTTGGCACAGTGTCTTCTGCAAAAGTGATTACCGACAAAGAATCAGGCCGCTCACGTGGTTTTGGATTTGTTGAAATGGCTTCTGAAGATGAAGGAAAAGCAGCAATGCTTGGATTGAACAACAAAGAAGTAGAAGGAAGAGCCATGTCTGTTTCTGTAGCAAGAGAAAGAGAAGAAAGAAGCAGCGGCGGTAGCCGTGGCGGATATTCTAACAACCGCGGTGGCGGTGGTGGAAACAGATGGTAATTTCCAACTGAAATAAATAAAAGGGGAAATCTGAAAAGGTTTCCCTTTTTTTATATCAATGACTCAACTACTGCTTGCATGGAATATCATAAGTTTGTAATCAATTTTTACGATTACCAGTTGCTTATTTCTTCATAAATAATTAAATACAAGATAACGCATGAAGCCATTTGCCATTGCTGAAATTAAACCTGCATTACAGTCTATTCCCATCAAACAATTGAAAGAGCTTTGTTTGCAATTGGCTAAATACAAAGTCGACAATAAAGAATACCTTGGATTTTTGCTTTTTGAATCAAATGATATACCTGGCTTTGTTGAGAAGGTAAAAATGAATATCGATGAACAATTTGAAGAATTACCCAAAGCCAATTGGTACCTCACCAAAAAATCATTGCGAAAAATCCTTAGAGGAATTACTAAATACAGCCGCTATACTGGACCGGGTGAACCCGCTATTGAAATGCTGATGCATTTTTGCAAACAGTTGAATCAATCGGGTATGCCTTTTAGAGAGCAGCCAGCATTTGTAAAGATATATGAGCAGCAATTGAAGAAAATTAATACACAAATTGCAAGCCTGCACGAAGACTTACAATTTGATTATCATAAACAATTGCGTCAATTATAAACAATTGAAATTATTCCTCTATAACTTTCATGCATAAACGAAAGCCGAGGTCTATTGCAGGACCTTCGTATTTTCTAATACTGCTGATTCTGATATTATAAGCAGGATCTAGAAATCCTCCTCCGCTGGCCAATCCTTTTTCCTGCAACATTTCAGCTACATTGCCACAGATATTGTATAATCCAAAATCATTCGGAAAGAAGGCTTTTATGTTAGTAGTGGCGACTGAAATAGTTTGATCAGAAGGAGGTAATTCAATGTGTTTTTTTTGAATGGAATCGTATTCAAATCTTGTATGAGTAAAATTAGCAAGCCATTGCTTTCGGTTGTTTTGAACAAATCCCGTTCCCCAGGTATACATTTTCGTGCTATCTCCCTTGTTGGCAGCAAATTGCCAATCTGCTTTTGTTGGCAATTGAAATTGTATTTTTTTGAATTTTCTATTGGGATTTTGATTGTACTGATTGGTTAGCCATTGGCAAAAAGCGTTGGCCGCTTCATAACTAATGCCAACAACCGGATATTCATTGTAAGCAGCATGTTGAAAATAATGCATTTTAAAAGGCTCTCCGTACGAAAGTGATTTATTCCAAACATTGCTATCGGGTAGCAGTAATTCGTACTGATCAGTTGAAAATGTATTTCTTGCCTCCGTAATGAAAGATCGGTATAGCTCATTACTCAGCTCATATTTACTCATATACAAGCCTGGCAATATATTTTTAAAATTGGATTTTAAAAAATGATCATCGGCTTTAAAAACTGGCTGGGCAAATGAGTGCAATTGTACCAACAATAAAAAAGCAGTAAGAAATTTATTCATGACTGATTTGTTTTTATAAAAGTAAATCATATCCATTTCTTACTGCCTAATAAAACGTTAATATATTAAATGTTCCCTACCATTTCTTCTGGCTTAACCCATTGGTCAAATTCCTCAGGACTTAGGTAGCCTAATTTTACTGCCATTTCTTTCAATGTACTGCCTTCTTTATGGGCTTTTTGTGCAATTTCAGCGGCTTTGTAATAGCCAATCTTAGTATTCAATGCCGTTACCAGCATGAGACTATTATTGACATGTTTTTTTATATTTTCCTCAATAGGAGCTAAGCCAATAGCACATTTATCATTGAAACTCACGCAGCCATCTCCAATGAGTCGGGCACTGTGTAAGAAATTATAGATCATTACAGGTTTAAAAACATTCAATTCGAAATGTCCATTGCTTCCACCAATGCCAATGGTCACATCATTGCCCATTACTTGCGCTGCAATCATAGTGAGGGCTTCGCATTGTGTGGGATTTACTTTGCCTGGCATAATGGAGGAGCCTGGTTCATTATCTGGTATGAAAATTTCGCCAATACCACTTCTGGGTCCACTGCTTAACATGCGAATATCATTGGCTATTTTCATAAGGCTAACCGCCACGGTTTTTAATGCGCCGTGCGCTTCCACTATAGCATCGTGTGCAGCCAGTGCTTCAAATTTATTTTCAGCTGTGATTAAAGGCAAGCTAGTTAAATTGGCAATGTGCTTGGCTACATTTACCGCATAATCAGGGGGCGTATTAATGCCCGTTCCAACCGCTGTGCCACCTAACGCCAATTCACTCAAATGCGATAAACTATTTCTAATGGCTTTTAATCCATGAGTTAATTGTGACACATATCCACTGAATTCCTGGCCAACCGTCAAAGGGGTAGCATCCATGAAATGAGTACGACCAATTTTTACAACATGCATAAATTCTTTACTCTTGGCAGCGAGGGTATCCCTGAGTTTTTCAATGCCGGGAATAGTAGTTTCTACTAATATTTTGTACGCTGCAATATGCATGGCTGTTGGAAACGTATCATTGCTACTCTGACTTTTATTCACATCGTCATTGGGGTGTAAAAATTTTTCTTTATCTGCTAATTGACCACCTTGTATTACATGCCCTCTATAGGCTACCACTTCATTTACATTCATATTGCTTTGGGTACCGCTGCCGGTTTGCCATACCACCAACGGAAAATAATCGTTCAATTTTCCTTCGAGAATTTCATCGCATACTTTTCCAATTAAATCGGATTTTTCTTTCGATAAAACGCCCGCATCCAGGTTAGTGAGCGCAGCCGCTTTTTTTAAATAAGCAAATGCCTGTATGATTTCTTTGGGCATTCGATTGATGTCTTGTGCTATTTTAAAATTATCAATACTGCGTTGTGTTTGTGCACCATAGTAAGCAGTGACGGGAACTTTTACTTCACCCATGGTGTCTTTTTCAATTCTGTATTCCATAAAATATATATTTTTTTTGCATTGCAAAATTACGCCAAAAGGCCAAGAGTTTGCGAGCATATTCTTATATTTAACTTCCATCTCAACGATCATTATATGAAACCCATCAAATCAATCATTTTCCTCCTTTTTTTAAGTCTATACAGCACTGCTCAGGTTAAAATTGCCTGTATAGGTAATTCTATTACATCAGGTGGAGGGCCGAACCGACTGGTATCTACCTATCCTTATTTTCTTGACAACCTTTTGGGAAAGGGATATGAGGTAACGAATTTTGGCGTGAGTGGTCGTACGCTCTTGAGCAAGGGCAATTACCCCTTTATCAATGAACCCGAATACCAAGCTGCACTTGCGTATTTACCCGATGTGGTTACCATTAAACTAGGTACCAACGATAGCAAACCATTCAACTGGATATATAAAGCAGATTTTGAAAAAGATTACCAATCGATGATTGATGCCTTTCGACAATTGCCCTCCAAGCCAAGAATTATATTGCTTTCACCAGTAACTGTTTTTAATAATAAAATAGCTGGCATCGATTCTTTGATTATAAAAAATGAAATATTTCCTTTGGTGCAATCCCTCGCAAAAAAAAATGAATTAGATTTTGTGGACTTGTGGACGCCAACATCCACTCGTCGAGGGTATTTTAATGATGGAGTACATCCTACTGTAGCAGGTGCTAAATACATGGCTCAACTATTATTTGATTATTTAAAAAACAATCCTGGAAAAGAATTTATTGGAATTCATCACGATGTAAGAGAGAAAATATCGATGGACAGGAATTGGAGATTTCATTTTGGTGATGCTGCAGATACTAAAAAGGATTTCAATTATAATATCAATTACAATATTTCTAAAGCCGGTGCAGCCAGGGGTTGTATTGCTCCCGATTTCAATGATAGTAGTTGGCGACAATTGGATTTGCCCCATGATTGGGCAGTGGAACAGGATTTTGTAAATATTAAAAATGATGGATTACAGGATCATGGTTTTAAAGCAGTAGGAGGTTTGTTTCCACAGACAAGCATTGGTTGGTACAGGAAGAATTTCTTCCTTGATCCTAAAGACTCCGGGAATAAATTTGCTATACAATTTGATGGTGTTTTCAGGAATTGTAAAGTCTATTTAAATGGACATTACCTAGGGAATAATGAAAGCGGCTATAGTGAATTTAATTTGGATATTACCGATTACCTGAGTTTTCAATCAAAGAATACATTGGTAGTAAGGGTTGATGCTTCTCAATACGAAGGTTGGTTTTATGAAGGTGCTGGTATTTATCGACATGTATGGCTAGAGAAATACAATCCATTGCATATTGCTGAATTTGGAACATTTGTAAGTAGCACAATAAAAGATACTGTTGCTACCGTAGCTGTAGAGACGAAAATAATGAATAACACATCTGCTCGTAGTCGGGTAAATGTACAGTATTATATTGTTGATAAAGCTGGTAATACAATTACTGGAACTCAAGTAGAGGGTGTTGCTGTGCCGAATGGAGAAGTTAAAAAAATACAATACCAATTCAAGCTCAACCAAGCCCATCTTTGGGATATTGAAAATCCCTATTTATATAAACTGGTTACTTTGATTAAGCAATCTGATTTATTGTTAGATAGTACTTGCACTGTATTTGGCATTCGAAGTATCCTCATGGACCCCATAAAAGGAATGTTGCTGAATGGGAAAGCTATTAAAATAAAAGGCACGAATAATCATCAGGATCATGCAGGCGTAGGATCGGCTATTCCAGATGCACTTCAATATTATCGTATTGGATTATTAAAGGAAATGGGCGTTAACGCATATCGAACTTCGCATCACCCACCCACTTCTGAATTATTGCAGGCCTGCGATGAATTAGGCATGTTGGTGCTTGATGAAAATAGATTAATCGGTACTTCCACAGAATACATGAGTCAATTTGAAAGGCTTATTGGCCGCGACCGAAATCACCCTTCTGTATTTCTTTGGAGTATTGGTAATGAAGAAGGTTGGATTCATGGAAATGATGTGGGTAGAAGATTGGCGCAAACGATGATACAAAAACAAAAAGAACTCGACCCCAGTCGTACGGCTACCTATGCAGCTGATAATGGCAACTATCGGTTAGGTATAAATGAAGTTATTCCAGTGCGTGGTTTCAATTACCGCATTACCGCTATGGATGATTATCATGCAGCCATGCCCAATCAACCTGTGCTAGGAACTGAAACAGGCAGCACGGTTTGTACTCGTGGCGTTTACGCAAAGGATACCCTATTGGGATACTTGCCCGATCATGATATAACCTATCCTTGGTGGGCTAGTACTGCAGAACAGTGGTGGAAACCAAATGCTGAAAAGGATTGGTTTATGGGTGGTTTTGTATGGACAGGGTTTGATTATAGGGGCGAACCCACTCCATTTGGATGGCCTTGTATCAATAGTCATTTTGGTATCATGGATGTTTGCGGATTTCCCAAAAACAATTACTACTACTATCAAAGCTGGTGGAGCAATAAAGATGTTTTGCAAATTAGTCCACATTGGAACTGGAAGGTTGGCGACAGTATTGATGTATGGGTTAACAGTAATGCAACTGAAGTAGAATTGAAGCTCAATGGAAAGTCGCTTGGCAAAAAAATAATGGAAAAAAATGGACACTTACAATGGAAAGTGAAATATGCGCCTGGTAAAATAGAAGCATTCGGAAAAAAAGATGGGAAAAAATTATATGCCAAAGTAGAAACGACGGGCGCTCCTTATTCAATTCAATTATCTGCAAGTAAAACGACTCTGTTAGCAGATGGCGAAGATATTGCAGTTGTTAATTTTACTGTACTGGATCAAAAAGGAAGAGAAGTTCCAGCTGCTATGCAACTAATTCAATTTAATGTAGAGGGGGTAGGTAAGATAATTGGAGTAGGTAATGGAGATCCGAGTAGCCATGAACCTGATAAATGTGCTGAGGGAAAATGGCAAAGACATTTATTCAATGGGAAAGCACAATTAATTGTACAATCTTTATTAAAGGAAGGGGATTGTACATTAATCGCAAGTTCTCCAGGTTTACAATCTGCTCAACTAAAATTGGAAGTGAAAGGAAATTCTTTAAAAAGATACACCATGGATTCTAAAAAATAGCTGTTCTATTCTAGAGAGTACTGTAGAGTATGCGTCGTTATTGATTGTATTATGCAATTAAATTGTATACCGATGCGAACGGATAATTCAGTACTGGTTCTTTAGCCACCAGATGTGAAATTATACACTTGTTCAATATGGCATTTACACCTTGAACAAGGCCCTTCCAGCATTAAAATTCGTTTTTAATTTCTTCATATTATAGTTTTATCTTTAAAGCTAAAATCAGGTGCTCCATAATTGTTGCGTATTCAAACATGCTAAAGGAAATCATCATATCTATTCAATCCTGGTTACAGGCACACCGCTTTATAGTGAAACATAAGCTGTGGAAGTGGATTTTAATTCCTGGAATTATTTACGCAGTTTTGTTTTGGTTTGGGGTGATGCTTTTTTGGAGAAGTAGCGGGCAGTTTATCAATTACTCCCTAACCCATACTGGTTTTAAAACCTGGTTAGAAGGTATCAGTAACAATGCTTTTATTGGATTTTTAGTCGTTTTAATTCAGGTGGCTGTGCAAATAATACTTTTTTATTTTTATTATTCTTTGTTTAAATACCTGTTTCTAATAATCGGATCGCCCGTATTTGCTTACCTGAGTGAAAAGACCCAGGCCATTATCGACAACAAAGATTACCCATTTAGTATAATGCAATTGCTTAGCGATATCGCTAGAGGCATTCGATTGGCATTGCGCAATGCACTGTGGCAAACCGTCTATTCCATTTGCATTTTGTTTATTTCATTTATTCCGGTAATAGGCTTGGCTACCGTCGTGCTTGCATTTTTTGTAGAATGTTATTATCTGGGATTCAGTATGCTTGATTATAGTTGTGAAAGAAATAAGCTTTCTGCTTCAGCCAGTATTCATTTTATTGGACGCCACAAAGGACTGGCCATTGGCAACGGAGCGGTTTTTTATATGGTGCACTTAATTCCTTTTGTTGGATGGGTATTAGCACCTGGCTATGCAGTTATTGCAGCTACCATTAGCATCAATACCATTAATCGTTGATATGAATCCTATCGTATATTTAGTACCTACTGTATTGGATGAAATGGCTACTCATACCATCCCTGCCTATATCATCGATGCCATCAAGGACAGCAAAGTAATTTTTGCAGAAAATGAACGTACCGCCCGCCGGTTTATAAAAAGTATTTGTAAGGAGATTGTTATAGATGAATACGAGTGGTTCACCATACACAAAGCGGAGGAAGAACAACGCAATGCATTTCAACAAAAAATTAAAGAAGGTAAAAATATTGCTATCATCAGTGAAGCAGGTTGTCCGGGTATTGCTGACCCTGGACAAATTTTAATTGCATTGGCACAGGAATTAAAAGTTACCATCAAACCACTAGTAGGGCCTTCATCCATCTTATTGGCTTTAATGGCAAGTGGTATGAATGGGCAACAATTTGAATTTGTTGGTTACCTACCCATTGACAATACAGAAAGAATTAAAAAAATTAAGGAATTGGAAGCTTCTTCTCAAAAAAATAATTCAAGTAAAATATTTATTGAAACGCCCTATCGGAATAACCAATTGATTGAAACGATTTTAAAAACCTGTAAGGGCAATACAAAATTGTGCATTGCTGCTGAATTAACAGGTGCCAACGAATGGATAAAAACCAACAGCATCACAGCCTGGGGGAAAGCAAAAACCGACTTTCATAAAAAGCCGGTTATTTTTATCTTACAAGCGGTATAGCAATATCAATGTGCTACCTCTTCCATCTTTATGATTTTATCTACAATGAAAACACTGTAGCCCCTCCAAGGAATCGATCCTTTATATTCCTTGTAATGTAAATCAAAATATTTGCCACTGTTATTCATCAACACATTGGCAATGCTATCATTGGACACCGAAAATTCAAATTCATACGATTGAATGGTACCCGGGGCACCAGCGCGAATACCTGATTGAATTAACTTCCCTTCATATGTTTTAAAGACATTGCCTTTTTTTACCACATAGTTTAATTGGCCAGATTTTACACCTTCTCCAAATACATAATAAAACTTCCACCAAAATGCAACACTGCCAAAAATCAAAACGAGCAATACAAGCCTGCCTAAAAATTTTCTGAAGCCATTACTCTTTTTAGGTAATGGTACTATTGTTTGGCTATTGTCTTCCATGCTATTTTTTTTGCAATTTACTTATAAACCATATTTATCCACCAAATAGATTAATGCCGCCATATTCACTGCGCCCAGTAGTAACTCTCTTTTGCTAACAGCCTCAAAAGTATCCGTAGCAGCATGGTGTAGATCAAAATAGCGTTGGCTGTCAGGACTTAAGCCAGCCAGAACAGTGCCTAATTCTTTTAAGGGGCTAATATCGGATCCACCACCGCCCATATTTAATTCATAAACACCATAGGGTAAAAATAGATTTTTCCATTGCACTATTTTTTTCAATTGCTCTGCGGTGGCAGTAAATCCAAAAGCCCGTGGCGTAAATCCCCCGGCATCGCTTTCAAGGGCGAAAAGATGGGTTTCATTATTGGCTTTGGCCCAATCCAAATAAGCCTTACCGCCACGGCCACCATTCTCTTCATTCATATACATTACCGCGCGTATACTTCTACTGGGTTTAATATTTAGTGCTTTGAAAGCACGTAAGATTTCAATACTCTGCATACAGCCTGTTCCATCATCCTGGGCTCCTTCAGCCAAATCCCAACTATCTAAATGTCCGCCTACAGTAATGTATTCGTTAGGAAACTGGCTTCCTTTTATTTCCCCCACAACATTAAAAGACGGGGCATCTTCCAACATAGTGCTGGTATTTCTTAAAAAGACTTTTACTTTTTCGTGGGTAGTTAATTCAATGCTTAAACGATCGGCATCATTGGTGCTGATGGCAAAAGCCGGAATTTTTGGAAAGGAATCATTGTAAAGGGTAGTGCCTGTATGCGGGTAGTCGTCAGCGTTACTAGCCAAAGATCTTACCAATACAGCGGCAGCTCCATATTTAGCAGCACGGGCAGGTCCTCTGGTTCTTATAGAGCCTGTTTCCCCATAGCTACGAAAGGTTTGCACATTTGTTGGGTTCATCGGAATATTGTAAAACACTATTCTTCCCTTGATACTGTCGGCACCATATTTTTCCAATTCATCAAAGCTATTGATCTCCATAACTTCTGCAGTAAGTCCCTTTACCCCGGTTCCTTCGCTATTGCCTAGGGCACATAGTTTCAAGTCAAAGGCCTGGTTCTTTTCCAATAACACCCTTCCCTTTTCTTTTTCGCCTCTAACCCAATGCGGCACCATGCAGGGTTGTAGAAATACAGTATCTGCTCCTGCTTTTTTCAGCATGATAGCTGTAGCTTCCACTGCTTTCTGTGCTTGTGCGCTTCCACTTAATCGGGGTCCGATTTCTTTACATAAGACCCTCAGATTATCGTAGGCCATACCATTTTTTAGTATTTCATCCGATAGTCTTTTAATATTAAAAGAATCTAGCATCTGTGCTTCTGTGCTGGTAATGATCAGCATTGTTGCAATAAGGGGGAGTATTATTTTTTTCATAATCTGTATTGAATAACAAACATAAGGATTTTTGAGGAAGAGGTGAGGGAGAGGTTGAGGAAGGGTTGGGAGAGATTGAGATTAAGGTTGAGATTAAGGTTGAGATTAAGGTTGAGAATAAGGTTGAGAATAAGATTAAGGTTGAGATTAAGGGGGTGAGGAAGGGTTGAGAAAGGTTGAGAGGTTGAGAGAGAGAGATTGAGATTGAGGTTGAGGGGCCTGCCGGAATGACGTAGTCAGGCGGGTTGAGGGGTGGAAAGGTTTAGGGCTTCCTAAAATAAATCAGTTTCAATTTGAATAACTAAAAACTAAAAACTAAAAACTAAAAACTCTTTACATCAACCAAACTCAGTTTTTAACACAACAACCCCTTAGAAGGCCAACCTCCAACCTCCAACCTCCAACTTGCAACCTCCCACTTCCAACTTCCAACAAAAGAATTACCTTGCATCACAATTTTATACTATGAATATTGCGATTGTTTGTTATCCTACATTTGGTGGTAGCGGAGTGTTGGCTACCGAGCTAGGTAAGGCATTGGCCGATAAGGGTCATAATATACATTTTATAACCTACCAGCAACCAGTTCGGCTGACTGGTTTCCACGCCAATTTGTTTTATCATGAAGTAAGGGTACCGACCTATCCACTTTTTGACTATCCACCTTACGAAACAGCACTTGCCAGTGCGATGGTGGATGTAATCAACAATAACAATGTTGAATTATTGCATGTACATTATGCTATTCCACATGCATCGGCCGCCTATATGGCCAAACAAATATTGGCCAAGCAAGGCAAACATATTCCCGTTATCACCACCTTGCATGGTACCGATATCACCTTGGTTGGAAAGGACAAAACCTATCGTCCAGTAGTTACATTTTCCATGAATGAGAGCGATGCACTGACTGCAGTTTCGGAAAATTTAAAGGCAGAGACCTATAAAAATTTCGAGATCGAAAAGGACATCCAGGTTATACATAATTTCGTTGACGTGTCGCGCTTCAATCGCAAACCTGTGGATGCCTTTAAAAAATTAATTGCACCTAATGGAGAAAGAATTATTGTACATGCTTCCAACTTCAGAAAAGTAAAGAGGGTGGATGATGTAATCAATGCTTTTTTATTAATAAATCAGCAAATACCTTCTAAATTATTATTGTTAGGGGATGGTCCAGAAAGACCATTTGCTGAAAGTATTTGTCGTGATTGTGTAGCGGCTGAAAATATCAAGTTCTTAGGAAAGCAGGAACAGATGGAGGATATATTACCCATTGCAGATTTGTTTTTGTTAACCAGTGAGTATGAAAGTTTTGGTTTGGCTGCTTTAGAAGCTATGGCAGCAGAAGTTCCGGTTATTAGCACCAATGCTGGAGGTTTGCCTGAAATTATAATTGATGGTTATTGTGGATATATGAGTGCAGTAGGTGATATCATGGATATGTGTAAGAATGCTGTGAAAATTTTAAAGGAAGATGAAGTGCTCAAACAATTTAAAGCCAATGCACTGGAGCAGGCAAGAAAATTTGACATTGTGAATATCGTTCCCGAGTATGAAGCATTATACAAGCGAATGATCTAATTCCCTTTTCTTCTCAGCCATTGTTCTGGATCAAAATTATTTTTTTCATTACTCATAATGAAATCAATAGATCCAACGCCTTCATCATTCGCCATTACCCTTCCAAGTACCTGACCGGTAGATACATGTTCCCCTTTTCTTACGGATACTGAACTAAGGTTACTATAAGTTGTAAAGTAACGACCATGTTGTAAAACCACTACTTGCATATTATCCATGGTGGCTACAGCCGATACCTCTCCTTCAAATACCGATTTTACTGTACTGCCAATTTCTGTACCAATGGTTAAACCAGGACTAGGGTATTTTGTACCACTCGGTAATTCTTGTAATCCAAAATGCATTAAAATATAACCCTTGTCAACTGGCCACGGTAAACCTCTATTTTCAAATCGGGTATTAAGTGCAGCATTGTCGGCGTTCAACAATACACTTACATTGGTTACGGTTGGTTTTTTTATGGTAGGCGATTTAAGGGGTTTTGGACTGGTACCTACATTCGTAACCGGATTGGTAACGGGCTTAGGCATTCCTGCCAATCTTTTGATTTCGTCTTCTTTTGCTTTTGCAATGGCTGCTTTGGTGGCCCTGTCAATAGCAGCAGTAATCATGCTATTTAATTTTTTAACCTGTTTATTTTTGGCAGCAAACTGGTTGTCTAATTGTTTTCCTTTTTTCTTTAGTTCTGCAAGTATTCTATCTTTTTCTAATTTTTGTTTTTCCAATGCATTCATTTCTTTGCTCTTGTCTTCGAGCACTACCGTTTTCTTTTCTTTTACACCACTCAATTCCTCCATTCTCTTGCGTCTAAGTTCCTGTGTTCGTAAAATATTTTCTCCCTGCATTTGGCGATAATTCCGATAGCTTTTTAAATAGGAAATTCTTTTGATTGCGTCATTGAAACTCTTTGCAGAAAAAATAAAATTTATAAAATCATAGTTGCTTCTATTGCGATAAGCATATACCATGCTTTTGGCGTATTCCTGTTTCAGTGTATCTAGTAAGCGATCGTATTTATTAATGTCTCGCTGGATGGTATACATATTATTATCTAATAAATAAATATCCTTATTGATGTTATCAATAACACGATCCTGCAAAACCACCTTGTCGTTTGCTAATTTCCATTCAGCATAAGTGCCCTTTGTTTTATTGGCATTTTCCTGCTTCAGCCTTTCAATTTGCTCCAATTCTTTTTTTAATTCATTGCGTTGCTTTTCCAACTCCTCTCTGGTAGGTTGTTGCGCTAGCAGAGAGCTAGAAAGAAGTGCAAAAAAAACTATAATTAAAATTTGTTTGAGCATAAGCATCATTTTACCGGATTCGTCAAAAATACAATGGAAATGTAAAACGACAGCAGGTGAATAACCCACCATTGTGTATAATTACAAGGAATAACGATTAATTCCGTTTATAATTTTTCGGAACATTAAAAGATATTGATAATTCTTTGTTAATCTCCCATTGTTTGTATTTCAATTGAATGTCCAGTTTGTTTTTTTCTGAAACGGATATTTCTCTAAAAGTAGAAAATAATAAGCCATCCTTGGTTTCGTAGTCACTATAAGTAATATCTGCAGTACGACTTCTACTGAGGTCCACATCATCCAATTTGCTGTGCATCATTAATTGGTTGTCGTTGGTAATAGTAAGGAGATGTTTGAAGTAGAAACCTACCATTGCCACCAATGTATTGTTTTCTGTTTTTTTAAGGGAAACGATATTGCTGT
Organism: uncultured Bacteroidota bacterium; assembly: GCA_903858475.1. Lineage (GTDB taxonomy): Bacteria > Bacteroidota > Bacteroidia > Chitinophagales > Chitinophagaceae > Ferruginibacter. The sequence goes on along the minus strand of CAIOIZ010000011.1, from coordinate 2,841 downwards.
CAATAAAAACAGGGTTGCCCACTAAAAAATCTTGCATAGTATAAAAATCAAATGGAATTTCTGTAGTTTCTTGTAAGAAATCGATAGAGCGATATTGTACTTCCTTTTTATTCTTATTCATCAATATCACACTGTCTTTGGTAATAAGGATACGAAACACTTCTAAGTTAATGATGGTGGCAGTTATTGAAACTTTAATTGCACTGTCTTTGATGATATCTACTTTAGCAATTACATCAGGTTGTTTGCCTTTGCTATCTTCATAATCAATTTTTATTTTGGCACTAAAGGTTTTGAAATTAACATGGTGTTTATAAAAGGCTTCCATGGTTGTTTCAATATTTCTGATAGAATCTTCAATAGTTTGATTGGGGATTACAATGGCTACTGTATCCTTTGGTGCAATGGCTTTGTTAAGATTTTTGGTAGTCTTACAACTATCTGCCAGTAGCCAGGTAATAAGTATACTGCTAATAAAAAACATTTTGCTGACTGATAAGTGTAGTTTCATGCTGCTTGAGTTTATTAATGCGTACCGGTATGTCCAAATCCACCGGCACCTCTTTCTGTTTCATTCAATTGTTGTACCAATATCAAATGGGCTTTCTCTGTTTTTGCTATGACCATCTGTGCAATGCGATCACCAGCTTGAATAATTTGATCTGTTGCGCTCAGATTAATCAGTATTACTTTTAGTTCACCTCTATAATCACTGTCGATGGTGCCGGGCGAATTCAAGCAAGTGATGCCCTGCTTGATGGCCATCCCACTTCTGGGCCGCATTTGAGCTTCAAAGCCTTCTGGTAGTTGTATAAAAAGTCCTGTTGGCACCAGAAAACGTTCTAATGGCTTCAATGTTAAGGGGGCTTCTAAGTGAGCCCTGATATCCATACCAGCGGAACCTGCGGTTGCATATTCTGGCAATGGATTATTAGACTGGTTGACGATATGAATGTGAACTGTTTGCATTTTTTCAAAGATAATCTCCTCTTTAATAAATAGGCGCATTCTACCTTATTTTAACAAATTATGCATTCCCCGCATTTGTTGTAAAATGAATGCGGTGGTGTTATTTTTTTTGTAGTAATACCGTAGCATAGGCTACCAGCCCTTCTTCTCTTCCAGCAAAGCCCATTTTTTCGGTGGTGGTGGCTTTGATAGAAATATCGTCTATGCTTACTGTTAGTATATGGGCAATGGCTGCCTGCATGGCAGGCACAAAGGGCTTAATTTTGGGTAGTTCGAGGCAAACAGTGCTGTCTACATTCACTACTTCATAACCTTTTGCACTAATCAAATCTTTGCATTTTTGCAGCAGAATTTTACTATCAATATTTTTAAAACTGGAATCAGTATCTGGAAAGTGAACACCAATATCACCCAGGCACAATGCCCCAAGTAGTGCATCACAAATAGCATGTAATAATACATCCGCATCGCTATGGCCAAGGGCGCCTTTGTAATGTGGTATTTGTACTCCACCAAGCCATAGATCCCGACCTTCGGTTAAGCGGTGAAAATCAATCCCCGAGCCAATTCTGTATGCCATGCTGAAAAGTTTTTGCAAATATCCTTAAAATATCCAAGCATAGGGCAATAAAAAAATCCCGCTATTAGCGGGATTTTTTATACTTAGTAACTAAGAATTATTTAGCACCATCAAAATCAAACACCAAGCTGAAACGCAATGTGTTGGACAATGGGTTACGGTTTACACCAGAACCTTGTGGCAACAAGTAAGAGAAATTAAGACCGAACATGTTGTATTTCAAACCAGCACCAACAGTGAAATATTTTCTATTTCCTTTGTTAGGATGCTCGTAGAAATAACCAGCTCTTAAAGCAAATTGGTTGTTGTACCAGTATTCAGCACCAGCAGACAAGCTAACTTCTTGAATTTCTTCTGAGAATTTACCTGGAGCATCACCGAATGATTTGAACCAGCTAGATACTACACCAGTTTTGCGGTAGTCAGCCAAACCTGCGCTGTCACCAACTGATGGAGGAGTAGGAACCAATAATTTGTGTAAGTCAACACCGAAAGTTAATTTGTTGCTTTCGTCGAAAACTTTAGTATAAGCACCACCCAAGCCTAAGTTAGCAGGGATGAAGTCTTTTTGAGTTGCATCGCTAGTGTAAGAAATTTTAGCACCCAGGTTACTCAAAGTAACACCGTAGTTAAATCCTTCACCATTTTCTTTAGCTCCATTATGGAACAAGTGAATATCACCTGCTACAGAAGAACCAGTTTTGTAAGTATTGCCATTGATTGTACCGCTGGCAAGGTTAGAATTGATATAGCGTAAAGCCACACCCAATGCTAATTTAGAAGACAATTTTCTTGAGTAACCCAAGTCAACTGCAAATTCACGAGGACGGAAAGTGCTAAGGTCGTTACCTAAGTTATCAGTAAATTGAATATTACCAAGGCTGAAATATCTAACTGATGCAGATACAGCTGAAGTTTCATCTATTTTGTAGAATCCAGCCAAAGAAGCTAAATAAACATCATTCAATCCCAGGTCTTTCAACCATGGAGTATAAGTGGCAGCTACACCTGATTTGCTAGTAGCAAATGGAGTCTTAGCTAAGTTCCAGAAATTAGAGTTTGCATCAGCAGAAGTTGCGATACCTACATCACCCATACCACCACTACGAGCGTCTGGAGAAATACGTAAAAACGGAACAGCGGATGTTACTACGTTGATTTTGGTTGTCTGGGCATTGGCTACAGAAATGGCTCCTCCCAGTAACATAACTAAGGCAGTTAGTTTCAAAGTTACTTGTTTCATGCGTTTTGATTTGTCTTGGTTAGGTAGATATTACCTCAATAAGCGTTTA
>CAIOIZ010000010.1 GCA_903858475.1 uncultured Bacteroidota bacterium | reverse complement strand
GGGATTAAGGTCAATGCTCCCTGATTAGCCGCAGTATCGGTTAAATATAAAATTCCCTGGGTGCCAAAAGGGATCGGCCTTGCTAAACTTACATCCCAATGCAAACCAATACCGCGGTATGTAAAACCATTCGTTTCGGGTGGATTGAAGCCGCATTTATCAGTAGTAACAATTAACCCCTGTTGCCCCCACAGTTGTTCAAAGGCCTTTCTGATCCTTGGTGCATTCCTGTTCTTATCGATAACGGCTTCTCTGTACAGTGGAACCATGATGCCTTGTACCGCATGTGATTGGGTATACCAGGATTCGGAGTTATTTTCATCCATCTGAAGATAATTCCAAATGGCCTGGCGGCCTGCTACACAATCCTCTTGTGGGATGGCATTTTTAATGATAACATATCCATACTCATTCCAAAAATCAATATCTGTTGCTGATAGTACATCCGGCTCAAATCCATCATTCACTTGGGCATTGCCTACGATCAATTGGTTGCATTGTTCTATTTTTTCGGCGGCAATAGATCCTCCTCCCATTTCTACCACCCATTGTTCAAAAGCTTCAAAGCTTGGTTTTTGTCCAAACAAGAATTGGTACGTGGGCAGTAAACCCAATCCTAAAATATTGATGATGGCATTATCTAACTCTTGTTCACCCACCAGTTGTTCGTTCAGCTGATTGCCCAGCATGGCTTTACCCCATATTCTTTTTAGGTGGCAAATACCCGTGCTGCCGATCTCGGTACTTTCTGCCAATTGAATATCTGGTGATGATTTCATGTTTAATGTAAATGCTGCTATTTACCTGACCGGCGTTAATTCAATATTCTGAACTTCCACACCAATTTCTTTTGTTGGATCAGTGAGCGCCAATCGATGAAAAATACACAAAAGATCAGGAATAGGCAAATGAATACACTGGCGATCGATTTCCAGGAAAGTAAATTTTGTGCGATGTCTAGAGCGTTTTCTGATGCATATTTACCGGCGTGTAAGGCAATAGTATCACTGGTGAATTTACCAATGATAAAGGCAGGTATAATATACTTGGCATTTAATTTCGACATCCCGGCTGCCAAAAACAGCGGTGTTGTGGGTAGCGGTAATAGAGAGTAGGCCAGTACAATGAGCTGGCCCTTCCATTTGTTTTCCTTCATCTTTGACCCCAGGAACTGGATATCTTCATTTTTCGATTGCGTTATATATTTTTTGGTGATTAAGGGGGTGTATAAAATAAGGATGTATCTGCCTAAAACAGACCCTGCTACCCCTACAATTATTGCTATCCATACATTTAAGTGGAAGATAATTTGCAATACGATCATGATCGTAAATGCTGGGGGAAATGGGAAAGGAACTATATCAAACAGCAAGGCCCCTATAAAAACTAAAAAATATTGCCACCACATGTTTTTTTATTTATAAAATGATGTTGATGATAAATAATGAATGCTAACAAGGCGGTATTTTTTCAGGTGGGGTATTCTTAGCTGGGTAAGTCCGGCAGGTTAGCCCCAAGCGCGTTGCGTTATTGAAGTTAAGTAATTCCGCTGATTAGAGAAAGTTCACTCCCAGCTGAAGAACTACGAGATAGCTAGACGGTGGATGCTACTCAAACCGCATATGCTGAAAATAATTTTGTTTGCTGAATTGGCTGATAGGGTATCTATTTGCCAGCAACAAGCTTGAATCCTGATAATTGAATTAGATCGATTTTATAAGGCCATGTTTCAAATGCGCTTATGCCGGGATAAATGGGAATCGTGCTGGTTTCAATAAACGCTTTCTTTGTATAAGCGTATAATGCTGCTGTATAAACGATTTGTTCCTTAAATGGGTTATGTATTTTAAGCATTGAACCAACACCCTCGGTATATGTTAATTCCATGCTTACAGTTTTTTCGATGTCAGTAGCAACCGCAACTTCGCTGAACAATAAGGTTTTAGACTCATTCACATTAGCAATAAATAATAGCTTTTGCCCTAGCTTGATGTATACAGTATCTCTAGGCACATGCTTATCTTGTTCAAGTTCATTAGTTTGTCCGTGGCCAACAAGAAACATTGTCAGTGAAAATAAAACAGTAAATGTTTTTTTCATTTTAATTGAGTTAATACTGATAAATGGTATTGCAGTCTTATAAAGCTGAGTTTGGCCTCTGCCGAAACAATTTTTTAATCCTCAACCTTTTTATAAATATCGCTAATAAAATGATCTGCATTCCGTTCAAATAAAAAATATTTTTCAACAAAAGCGGAATCTATTTTATCGTATTCTACTTGCTGCCCCAGTGCTATAAGCGGGTCGTAAATGATCGATTTATATCTTAGTTGCACCGAATCGCCATAATAGTTGCGCAAAAGAGATACATAAGAATACCGCTTTAAATTCCACTCTTCTTTGCAAACCAGATAATCATTGGCTATTTTCTTATACCCAATTGAATCATGATCTCTTTTTGATTTATATCCTTGGATGGTCAAAAATGCTCGTTTGCTGAGGTCCTTCGATAACTGATCATTCAGCTCTAATTTCTTTTCAATATTTCTTTTTTTGGAATCCCGTTTTTCATGCATGTAATCAGAAATAAATGCTGTAGTGGCAGAAATAAGGGCACCGATCATAAGCAGCGTTATATCTTTCCTAAGATTCCAATTATCTTTTTGAATTTTAGTTTCTTCCTTCATAAATTGAATATAGTGAATTGTTATTTAATTGCACCATTGGTCGAGGTATTTCCGAAATTGGGTTATAAGAATTCCTAAGCCCTTTGCAATCGTTCCTTTCCCCACGAGCCATTTTCAACGAATGCTATTTATATAATTCGGTACACAAGCTTAGTTTCATTTATTTATTTACCGATTCGTAAAAACACAGACCAGAGAAATTTCTTGTTTAATAGCGTATAAAAAAACAGCTAAAACAAAATGTTTTAGCTGTTATAAAATAATGTAGTTGATTCTTATTTAGACGAGTCGGTATAAAAAGTAATGGTGGGTATTCCTATAACGCCAGCATCGATCATTATTTTTTTCAAAGCAGGATCATTAACTCTTGCTTTTGCTTTAGCTATATCTGTTACATCAAAAACAACATGTACCATGTTGGGGTCATCCACACCTCTTCCCAATACCATATCGTTCATGCCATTTGCAGCTCTTGTGGCTGGTCCTTCGGCATCAAAGCCCTTAAGCCATGTATCAAAATCCTTCACTTTATGAACAATTTCAACTCTTGTACCATTGGCTTTTTGATTCTCAGGGTTAAACCGTACAATTTTCCAGAATTTCAAATCTGGTTTTGAAATAACACCGGCTTTATCCATTGCCTCTTTTAATCCTGGATCAGTGGCAAATGCTTTTGCTTTTGCCAAGTCTGAAGCCATTAAAACTATTTTAACGTTGTCGGGTTTATCGGCAGCCCTTTCTACAGCTACAAAAGTAAAACCACTTGCATTACGCCTGGTAGTATCTGCATCAAATGCTTGGCGCCATGTCTTGTAGTCTTTTACAGTGTGATAAATGGTTACTACATCAAAAGGAACGGTTGGTCCTGTTGGTGCTGGTGCAGTTGTAGCATTGGTAGCAGCTGAACTGTCTGCTGGTGTTTTGGCAGCATCAGTTTTCGTATTGGCGGAATCGCTATTACAAGAAAACAGGAAACCAGCAATACTTAATGCAAAAACCGATCTAAACATGTGTTTCATTTTTTTGTTTTTTAGATGAGTAATTATTATTGTTTGGCAATTAAATTATTGGGCATGCGATAACATGGCGTACAAGGTTTGTGTATTTTCGAAGCTGGGGTAGCGTTCTGTCTATGCCACCAGGATGATGACCATAAAGAAACGAAATTATTCTGTTAAATGAAATCTATTTTAAGAGAATTTGCGCCAAAGCCTCGGCCAGTAGTAGTAAGGCCTACTTGTGGCCAACCTTATGTTGACAAAAGCTTTGCTTGTAGATAGCTTTCTTCTGATATGCGGAGTAGCCAGAGTATCTGAATATTATTTATTTATTCGTCTTCCGCAAATGTCAATACATAACCATTATTGTCTTTGATGGAAAACTCAGTTGCCCCATAAAATGTTTTTTCAAGGCCTTTCAGAACGGTTAATTTTTGCTTGATGCTGTCAAAAAAAGCCCTAATATCTTTTATCTTGATATAAAATAAAAGCGAAGCTCCCGGCAGTCTGCTGATCTCAGGCAGTTCATCGGCCAGGCTTTCAAAGCTCTGAAACATAAAGGTCACATTGCCACAATGCATCATTGCCCAAACATAATTTCCCTCTTCAGGAACCGTCATGGTCAAACTGAAACCGATTTTCTGATAAAATGCAATGGTCTCATGTATGTCTTTTACAAAAATATTGGGCGATAAACTGTCCATGTTGAATTAGTTTGAG
>CAIOIZ010000009.1 GCA_903858475.1 uncultured Bacteroidota bacterium | reverse complement strand
ATTTGGCAATACTATTACTGCTATTTATACGAGTGGTAGCGGAAGCACCGGCGTAGTAAATACTACCGCCATGAACGATTTTGATACCAGTGGCACTGGAAGCTATAGCAATAGCAGAACAAGTGCATATACTAATAACAATGCAAATATTCAGTTTGTGGATGTAGATGGTGGAGGTGGTACTACTGCAATTGCTGCCTATGGTGGCGAATGGAGATATTATTCTTCTGCTAGCTATTCCGCAGCTCCGCCCACAATTTCAAGTTTATCATGGACTGCTGATGCTTATGATGATGTTGCAAATTGGACTAACACTGCAAATAATAGTAACGCATTTGGGTTTAATGAACCCAATGTAAACACCCCTCCTGATAATAGCAGGTCAACCTACTATCTCAGAAGAGATATCACCATAACTAATCCTGCCCAATACAGTAACATTGTACTTACTGCCAAATACGATGATGGCGCCATTGTTTACGTAAATGGTGTAGAAGTTGCCAGAATGAATATGCCTACCGGAACTGCACCGTATGGCACCAATCCAAGCGCAAGCAGGGAATTTGGAGATGGAGACTTTGTACTAGCAATACCAAGTGCTAGCTTCGCGAATGGTAATAATCAAATTGCTATTGCCTTATATAATAGAAGTACTGGCACTAATGATTTTTATTTTGACATGAAATTGGATGGTACTCAAGCGAACGAAACTTTCAACTCTTCTTCTGCTGATCTAATTCTACCTGCTGGTTCAAATGTTATCAAATTTGCTCGCCTTTATTGGGGTGGAAGAATTGACGGTAGTACTGGTGTAAATGATAACCTCAATTTAAGGACCGTAAAAATCCGTAAGGGTACTTCTGGCGCATATACAGTGATTACTGCACCTGTTACTCAAATTGATAAAAGCATTGTTTCTAATCCCGATTCGGCTTACCAAACTTATGTAGATGTAACTGCATTTGTAAATGCAAATGGTGCTGGCACTTATACTGTAGCGGATGTAACTGCTGCTGTAGGTACAGGCGCTTCTGCCGGTAATTATGCTGCCTGGTCAATCGTAGTTGTGTATGAGAACCCCCTAGTTTCATATAATAGTGTAAGAGTATACGATGGTTTCTTACAAGTGTTTAATGGCGGAGCTCAAACGATTACTTTAACAGGTTTAAATGTACCTTCTAATCCTTTAACTTCTTCTGATGCATATATGAGCACTCTTACTTGGGAAGGAGACGCAAACTTGGCCGTTACTACCGGAAATCCACTTGGTGACTATTTAAAAGTAAATGGCACCATCGCAAGTGCTGGTGTGAATCGTGCTACCAACTACTGGAATGGAACAATTTCCAGAAACGGAAGTTTTATTACTACCAAAAACCCTGATTTCAAAAATCAGATGAGTGTTGATATTGATGAAATTGAAGTGGGCGTTGGATATGGCATTGCAACCAATGCAACACAAGTAGTTGTTGAATTTGGTAGTGAAGCCGATCAGTATTTCCCAAGCTTATTGGCTTTTACTATCAAATCAAAAGATCCAGACATTATTTTAAATAAATCGGTAAGTGATGGTACTGCTCCTTTTGGCACTTTACAGACCAGTGAAATTTTAACCTATACTTTATCGGGTTCAAATATTGGTACCGGTGATGCATTAAATTGTACAGTTACCGACACCATCCCTTCTAATGTAACCTATATACCAGGTTCATTAATTGTAGTGAATGCACCTGGATTTACACCAAACAGTGTACAGACCGATGCAGCTGATGCTGACTTTGCATTCAAGGGAACCAATGGAGGCAAAGATTATGTGAAGTTCTATATTGGTACTGGTAAAACCAGCACTGCTGGTGGAACATTACAACCAAGCCAAACCTACACCCTTCGTTTTCAGGTTCTAACTCCAGCAACTTATAACCAATTGTCTTCTGTAATCAATACTGCACGTATTACAGGGCAAAATTTATTTGGCGATCAATTTGTGGATGATGGTACCGCCAATATGGCCCTAGGTGCTCCACTTCCTGTAATCCTTTCTTCTTTCAGTGTAAAAAAAGAAAGCGCCAATGCCGTATTAAGATGGTCAACAGAACAAGAAATAAATAGCGGTCGCTTTGAAATCGAACGCAGTTTAGATGGTTTAACATTTATGCAAATGGGTGCTGTAAACGCTGCTGGCAATAGCAGTTTACCAAAATATTATAGCTATCCTGATGCACTGTCAAACATCAATTCCAAAATTGTTTACTACCGCTTACGCACAGTTGATTTAGATGGACGTGCCGTATACAGCAAAATTGTTGCCCTTCGGATGGATGGAACCATTGTCTTGAGTAGCATCAATGTATATCCTAACCCATTCACCAATAATATCAAAATGCAAATCCAAAGCAATAAAGAAGAGGTGAGCAATATTCGTCTTATCAATATGAATGGAATGCAAGTAGCTAAACGCAGTGTAACCTTACAACCAGGCGACAATATTGTGATATTGAAAGATCTAGAATCGATTCCTGCAGGTGTTTATTTGATGGAAATCAGAACAGCTGATGAAATCATTACACAAAAGATAATTAAGAATTAAAACCAAGCACAAACAAAAAAAAATCCCTTGACTTCATTGTCGGGGGATTTTTGTTTTAAGACAATCTTTTCAAAATTCAAATTTTGTATTTCCGGCTTTTCTTCTATTTTTAATAAATGAATCTTAAATACCTACTTGCCATCTTTTTATTTTTATCCAGTTGCCAATCACAAAATACAGGGCTTGTCAGTAAGCCGAAAAATCAATCAAACGCAGCATCAGAGAAATTATTCAATAGTTTATGTGTGAATTGCCATAAATGTGAAGAAAGCTTAATAGGTCCAACTTTGGCCGGGGCTAAGCAAAGGTGGGAATCGAGGGCATTGTTGTATGAATACATTCGAAATCCGCAAGCGGTAATTGCCAAAAATGAATACGCCCATAATTTGGCGAACCAATACAAACCATATATCATGACCGCCTTTCCCAATTTGACAGATGAACAAATTGAAGCTGTTTTAAGCTATTGCGACTAATATTGAAGGGAAATTACCAGGAACCACCTTGCTGGTCCTCCCCCTTCTGAGAGGCAAACATATTGTCCACTGCGCCACCTAACATGGGGAACTTTTCTTTTACATAATTCTTAATAGTTTCTAAACTCAAGGCTGCTTGTTCGGCTGTAATACCAGCTTCCGCTACTAATCGATTGATAATTTCCTGCATAAGTGCTTTTTTGGTCACAAAGATGCATATTTCTAGGAAAATAAGTAGATGTATTTAAATGCAGCTGGGTAAGCTATCATATTATTAATTTTTTTAACAATTTTCCCTTGTATTGTAACTTTTCAGTGCCCAACTTCGTATCACTATAAACCAACACTTTTAAGCTGGATGACGGAGAGAGAATACAATACATGTGTAAACCTGTATGCAGACAATGTATACCGTTTCATACTCAAAAATCTGAGGCATGAAGACGATGCGAAGGATGTAGTACAGGGGGCATTTGAAAAAATGTGGATGAACCGTCAGCAGGTAGATAATGAACGCTGCAAGAGCTATTTATTCACAGTAGCTTATCACCAGATGATTGATCATATCCGCAAAAACAAAAGGGTACAATTAAAAGAGGAATTTAAAGAAGATGCTAATGGCATAAGTGAACCTGGAAGTGATACCAAAAGAATTCTAGAGATAGCGTTGAGCAAATTAAGCGAAACACAAAGAAGCTTGGTCTTATTGAAAGATTATGAAGGTTATAGCTATCAAGAAATTGGAGCCATAACCGGACTTAATGAAAGTCAGGTGAAAGTATATTTACACAGGGCTCGTTTGCAACTGAGGGCATATATCGGCAAGCGGGAAAACGCAATATAACACTAGATTAAATCGATCAGATACTTTAGAAGCATGAATATTAATAGACATAATTACGAGACATTTTTTCTGCTCTATGTTGATAAGGAATTATCAAAAGAGGAGATGGAATTGGTCGATAATTTTATTCAGCTGAACCCCGATTTACAATTGGAGTTAAATCTTTTTAAACAGACTGTATTACCTAAAGAGTCGCCTATTTTTCCCGATAAAAATATTTTACTAAAGTCAGAAAGTATTTCAGAAAAAGAGGAACAACTATTACTTTACCTTGACAATGAATTAAGTCCTGCAGACAGAGCGGCGATGCAGCAATTAGTTTTGCAGGATATAGCTGCGCAAAATTTTCTTCAATCGATAGCGTCAACTAAATTGGTCGCAGACGAAAAAATTGTTTTCCCCAATAAAGCAACCTTGTACAAAGAAGAAGGTGGAAAAATCATTTACTTTAATTGGAGAAAGTTGGCTGCCGCTGCAATACTATTTGGCATAGGCACCTGGGCTACACTACAATTTATTAATACTTCCAAACCCGGGGTAAAAGATATAACTATCACAGAAAATCCTTCAACCAAATTGCAATCGCCTTCTACTAGCAGCAAAAATATAAAAGTTGATGTTTTAGAAAAAACTAGCATTATAGCTTCTATGGCAACTGATAATACCGAAGACCCTGCTGCAAGGGCTATTAAAAAGCAAAGGGCTATTGCAAGTAGTAGCATGGCACAAAAGGAAATGGCACAAAAGGAATCGAATAACCTACCTAAGCCTTTGCAAAATTTTAACGTTAATAATAGTAACCAATCATCCATTGCAGCCGTATTACCATCAACTATGAAGCCTGGAAATAAAATTAAAATTGTTACAACCAACCCAATTAATAATAATATTACTACAGTTAACGCTACTGAATCATCAATGACTAATTATGCAATCAATACCGTTTATACAAATAATTCTATGGAAGAATCAGACAACAATGGCTTGCTTTCAATCAATAATGAGAAAGTAAAGAAAACTAAATTGGGAGGCTTCCTTCGAAAAGTAAAGCGTGTGATAGAGCGCAATACCAATATAAAAACCGGCAATGGTATTAAAGTAGCAGGATTTGATATCGCCATCCAATAATTAAATTAAAATCAACAGACAATGAAACAGATCATTACCATGGTTGCACTGGCAGTATTATGTAATAATAGCAAGGCCCAAACCACCGATTCCATCCCATCAAAAAGCAGTGATACCATTCGCATTGGTAATATTGTCATCATCAAAAAAGGGAAAACTAAATCTGATGCAGCAATTACAATGGGAAGGAAAAAAACAACGCGTAAACAAAATGCAAATATCAGCACCAACTGGTGGATTGTAGATTTGGGTTTTAGTAATTATATAGATAAAACTAATTATTCCAATACAGGCAATTATCTAATAAATAAACCTGGTAGTCCTTTACTAGGAGAAAGCGACTTGAAATTAAATGCAGGCAAGAGTAGAAATGTCAATATCTGGTTTTTTATGCAGCGCCTGAATTTAATTCATCACTATGTAAATCTGAAATATGGCTTTGGCCTTGAATTAAATAACTATCGTTTTAAATCGGCCATTAGTTATAAAGAAAGTGGAGCTGTTCCCTATACCAACACGCAAACGAATGCCCCTTTTATTTTCAGGGATTCCATTGCATTTACTAAAAATAAATTGGCCGCCGATTATTTGACGATTCCCTTAATGATTAATTTCAATAGTAACCCATCGAGCAAAAAGAAAGGCATTAGCATGAGTGCAGGGGTAAGTGCAGGTTATCTTTACAGCCAACGCAATAAGCAAAAAAGCGGCCAACGTGGCAAGGATAGAAATAAGGGAGATTACGATTTGGAAAGATTCAAATTCAGTTATATCGCTGAATTAGGTTTAGGCCCTGTTAGGTTTTACGGATCCTATAGCCCTAATAGTTTTTACCAAAGAAGTTTAGACATTCGCCCGTATACTATCGGTATTCGCATGAGTAATTGGTAAAACAAGCTCTCTCCTCCAGCCCAAACCCTGCCGTAGCCATGGAGAAAGCAGGCAAGGGTTGGATTACTATAAAAGCCGCAGTATTCACTGCGGCTTTATCATTTAAAGCCCTTTTTCCACATTCAGCAAAGAATGTTAATGTTTTCCAAATCAATAAAATATTTTTACATGGCACAGCGTTTGCTAAGAAGGCTGTAAGCAATTTTATAACCTTATGAAATTTTTCAAAATCAATTTTTTTGTATTAACAATTTGTACCCTAGTACTATTTTCCTTTACCCCTGATAAAGGGAAAAAGAAAAAACCTGCCCAAAAAAATAAGGCTGCAACCACTATTACTAAATCATCCATTACTGCAAGGCCAGATTCTTCCGAAAATCAATATTATATTGTCATTGACAAAAGTGATTATGAATTAAAAGTATACGACGACGAAGGTTGGTATGCAACCTATCCGGTAGTATTTGGCAGCAAAGACCTAAGTGATAAAATGCGGGAAGGAGATCGCAGAACACCAGAAGGTAATTTTAAAATTATCATCAAGAAAATTCACCCAAAATGGGGACCTGAATTATTATTGGACTATCCAAATGAAACGAGTCTTAAACGTTTCAATGAAAGAAAATCAAAAGGGTTGCTAAGCAAAAATGCAAGGATTGGTAATGGCATTGCCATTCATGCTACTAGACCTGAGGAAGAGTGGACAGTTGATAATTTTTATAATTGGACAGATGGTTGTATATCGGTAAAATATACCGAAATGCAAGACCTTTTCAGTTATATTCATCTGGGCACTAGGGTTACTATTCAACCTTAGGGTGCTCTAAAGTGAAGTGCTTTTTGAAGTAAATTAAACTACCATCTCCATAACTCAAAAATCTGAATTTATTTTCTAGCGCATAGGAATATACGCGTTTCCAATCTTCACCAATGGCAGCCGCGACCAACAATAATAAAGTGGATTGAGGCTGATGGAAATTGGTGACAATACCATTGGCTACCCGAAACGAATAACCAGGAGCGATGAATATTTGAGTCTGAATTATTATTTGTTGCAATGACTGCAATTCCATCCAGTCTAATAATGAATGCAGTGCCTGAGAAGCGGATATATTTTGATTGGCCAAACTGGGTTCATAAACATCCCACTGTTGAATGGCAATGTCTGTACAAGCAGGATTCAATATTGTTTTTACGCCCATCCAATACAGCGATTCCATTGTTCGAAGAGAAGTTGTTCCCACGGCAAAAATTTGTTGCCCCTGCTGATCAATTAATGCTTGGATAGTAGCTTTACAAACATCCATCCATTCTGAATGCATTTCGTGTTGCTCCATAAAAGCAGCTTTCACTGGCTTGAATGTACCTGCGCCCACATGTAGGGTAACAAAATTGCTAGCAATTTTTTTATGCTTTAAATTGTCAAATACATTTTCGGTAAAATGCAAGCCCGCAGTGGGCGCTGCTACAGAACCCTGCTGTTCGGCATAAATAGTTTGATAGCTTTCTTTATCCGATTCCGTTGCTGCCCTTTTGATATAGGGAGGCAAGGGGATATTACCAGCTAACTCCAATATTTCAGCAAAACTTATTCCTGCATCCCACCTGAAAGAAACAATATAAGCTTCCGTTTGTTGCTCTATTTTTTGTACGTAGAGTTGTATAGGATGACCATCCTTCTCTACTATCTGCATTAATTCACCCTCCTTCCATTTTGCGGCACCTCCAATAAAACACTTCCAGCTAGCTGTGGCTGATTGAGAAAAGGTCTGGCTGTATTCAGCTTGATATGGTTCTAATAGAAATATTTCAATAACAGCTCCGGATGCTTTTTGAAAAAAAAGCCTCGCTTTAATAACTTTTGTATTGTTGAAAAGTAGCAAACTACCTGCTGGAATATAATCAGCGATGTGCTGATAGGTAGAAGTTTTAATTTCCCCCTCCCTATATATTAATAGTTTTGCATCGTCTCTTTTTGATAAGGGGTATAATGCAACCTGGCTATCAGGTAAGTCGTACGCAAAATTGCTAATCGCTAATTGTCGAGGATGCATTATTGTAAAAAATTATTTACTTCTTTAACCCATTTTTCTTTTTCCTTTTTGCAAAGACTTTCATGACCACTATTTTCATATATCACCAGTTTTTTTGCTGTATTGATATTACTATAGCTGTCATCTATTTCACCCCTGGTTACTCTTGGATCATTGGCTCCCCACTGCAACAATACTGGGCAGGCGATTTTTTTTGCATAATCACTGGGGCGCATATTAAATGCCCAAAAGCCATGTTCAACGCCGCCCCAAAAAGTAAGCAATGTAGCCAAGGGCTGTTTTGGTAATCCCATCATCTTTATTCGCCCCTCTACTGCTTTGGAGATAGAACCAAAAGGCATTTCAAGAATAATTCTAGTAGGATGCAATGGATAATCTTTTATAGCTTTTAAAATAGTAGATGCGCCCATTGAAATACCCCAGAGTACGATATTTTTCTCCTGCTTATTTTGGATAAAGTTATAAGCCAATTCTACATCTTCTGTTTCATCATATCCAACGGTACATGTATTGCCCTCACTTGCTCCATGTGCCCTAAAATCTAATTGAAATGTATTGTACCCCATTTTTCTAAATGCAGTAGCTTCTGCATTCGTACCAGATTTTTTTCCGCCATGTCCATGAAATAAGCAAACAGTTCCAATGGGATTTTCTACTCGACCATACCAAGCTTCTAATTTCAAACCCGACTTAGTGGTAAGTTTTACCACTTGTATTCCCGAATCGGGCAAACTATTTATTTGCTTGGCAAAATTAATTCCGAATAAAGCTTCTTTTGTTTTATCCCATCCACTCTTTACTGAATCGGGTTGGATGGTAATAGTTCCAGCATCATAAAAATGAGTGAATTTATATGCATGAAATGCAGTGACCATATTAATGAATAAAAAAAGTATCAATACTGTCTTGAATACTATTTTTAGCAATTTTTTCATAATAAATATTTGAAGCAAATGTAATAGAATTATGTAATTATTTGGAGAAATGCATCCTCTTACAATAAATCAAAACGACAATGAGAATATATTACTCCCTTTTATTGCTAATAGCCTGCTCCGCTGCAATAGCCCAAAATAATTTGGCAGCCAATATTATTGAGGGTAGCAAAACACTTGTGGATCTCATAAGAGTTATAAAAACGCCGAAAAATAGTTTAATTGCTATGCCTGTCAATAATCCGGTATTGGATAGTTGTACTATCAAAAATATTGCTGACATCTGCTATAAAAATAACAGTGGAAATACCGTCAACATTAGTCTGTTCAGAAGAATAGGAAATACTTATATTGGAAATTTAAGTTTAAAAATACCCAATAATAGCCAGGAATGCTTGTATGAACTGGTAGCGGGTATTTATAAATATAAAATAGAAATAGAAGGAGAGGCCCAGAAGATATTAATAAATGAAGGAGAACTAAAATTGAACGCCTGCGAAAAGGCAATAAGAGAGATAAAAAAATAAATGAAAATTACTTAGGCATTTTTTGTTGAATCGGCAAGGGTATGGCCTTACGATTAACAACTATCGCAGTGGTTTTAATAGCAAAATAATTTTCATCCATTAATAAATATCCTTCTAATTCATTTTGTACTCCCCAAGAATTTTTTACATAATACCAAGTATGCCCCAGTTCATTCTTGGCTAAACCAACTATATGCATAACATGGTCTAAATAACTGGTACTATCTTTAAATGCAGATTGCCTAGCACTTACTATATCTGTCGATTTATTGTCTACATATGCTGCCCCGTTTGCGAAATTGAAACCTTCATCACTTACGTCTCCATTCCATAGTACAGTATAGCCCTGCATCAACGCACTATCCGTGATGGCTTTGAATTCATTAAAGGGCAGATTCATGTATAAGTCATCGGAAAAATTATATTCATTTTCCAATACGAAGCCCTTATAATAAGGATGATGCGTATAAGATGTTATTTCTACATAATCTTCTGGCTTAAGTTGGAGATACTGCTGCATATAAGTCTTGGGATTATATTGTTGCCCTTGAACTATAAATATTGCCGGTAATTTCCCCAGGTATCTATCCAGTAATGAATTAATATATATCCAGTCTGCAGCATCAGGTGATTGCTTTTTTTGTCTGACTAGTTTTTTTACAAAGCGGGTGATTGCTGTATCTAAATTTGTATGATTGTGATTTATTTCTCCTGCAGGTTTTCCGTTGTATACTTCTTCCGGAACCATTCCATATTCTTTCATTACCCATTGTATAGTATGAAATTGACCTCCTGGTGTTAAGCAATTCAATCCATTTTTTTTAAGGTGTAACTGAATTTTCTGTATCCATGCCAAACGAGCTGAATACATTTCGCTGAGGTCAATATTTTTCTTTCCGTTGCGAATCAGTTCTGATTCAAAAAATGAATTGCCAGCAAAACTCCAGCAGGTAGAGGAAAGGTATTGGTCTTTTACAGCACTACAGGGTATTTGGTTCAAAATACGAATAGAATGTTTTTCTTTTTGCACAGTGGTTAGTTGTGCATTGATATGAATTGAAATAAACAAAACCGGCAATACAAATAATTTAGCCATAAAACAGTTTTACGCAATGTATCAAAGAGTTTTACCAATGTGCTACCCACCACAGGGTATACTATTTAAAATAAAGTTAAATTAAATGAACTGTGCCCCGCAAACTCACTACATTAGTGCTTACCATCAGTGAATTATTGCTATTAAAGTATTGCTTTTTCGTAAATCATTTAATGAAGGCTATCTGATTTATCTACAATCGTATTAGAAAAAGTAACAGACACGGCAGTGCCAACAGCTTTTTCACTTTTAATATAAAGTGTAGCTCCTGTCATCTTAATCAGGTCCTTAATAATCAGGTATCCAAGTCCATTACCCTTTCTGTTATCCATATTGGCGGAAGAGACAATAAACTGATCAGCCATGATATTTTTAATTTGATCCGCACTCATCCCTACTCCTTGATCACTTACTGTAATGGTAATTTCCCCATCCATTAATACTGCATTTATATGGATATCACTTTTCTCTGCAAAATTGATAGCATTAGTCAATAAATTATAAATCAAAATTTTCAAAGGTTCAAAGAATTGATATACCTGCAATTGTTCTTCTACCTGATTTACTAAACGCAACTGTTTTTGTTTGGCCATGGAATGAAGTATTCCGGTTACCTGATTGACCAAATCATACAAATGAAATTGCTCCTTTGTCAACCTTCTGTTTTCATTCTGGTATTTAATCCAATTAAGAATATTTGTAGAAAGCAATTGTAATTCTCTGGCAGTATTGGTCATTTCCCTTATTGTTTCGTCCTGTAATTCTTCCGACATCAGGGACTTTTTTTCCAGTAGGTTCTGCCCCGCTACTGCAACAAACTTTAAGGGCGTAACAATATCATGACTGATAATTGAAATCAATCTGGTTTTAATGGAGTTATTTTTTTCTAAGATTTCATTTTGCTCCTGCAATTCGCTTGTTTTTTCTGCAACCTGTTTTTCCAGTTTTTCTTGTCGGATGATGTATTGGTTGGTACGAATTCTAAAGTAAAGTGCAAATAATCCGGTAATAGACAATGCGAGTAAAGCGTAAAACCACCAGCGTTTATACCAGGGTGTTATAATAGAAAATTCCAATACTTTATAAGAGTAATTGTTAGGTCCAAACCCATTCAATTTGCGAATTCTTAGTTTGTAGCTTCCTGAGGGAAGGTTACTAAACCGAATTTCAGCAGCATCGCCATAAGCCACCGACTTCCATTGCACCGTATCATTTAATTGATATTCTAGATAGATATTTTCGTTATTACACCAGGCCGAATAAGCCAGCTTAATGGCAATATCACTGGTAGTGGCAGGCAATGGGTGAGTGGCCATTTCCATAGGAGTAGTTAATTTATTATCAACTATCACTTCATCAATAAACACTTCGCCGGAAGGATATACAGGATTGGCATAATCAGAATTCACCCATAACAGTCCATCCATCGAGGGAAAAGATATTATATCATTTTTCAGGCGTAGCGCACAAGGTTTACAACCGCCATTGAGTTCTGTCATTTCCATGCCATCTTTATTTCCGAAATAATGGTAATAAACCATACTGTTTTTATAGTCATAGGCATCTATTAATTCCTGCAAATTGGCCTTAAATAACCCTCGATTAGTGCTTATCCAAACAAATCCTTTTCCATCAGGTACAAAACAATGAGCATATGACAAATATTTATTTTTATCTAGGGGCATCTGCTGTGTATTGCCATTTTTATAAATATAAAAACCCGATCCGTAGGTTCCCATAAATACATAATCCTTGTATTTCCATAGCGTGCGAACACATGCATTGTCTTTTTGAAATAAAGTGTCAAGAATATGAGTCTTAATTTGATATCGAAATACGCCAGCGCAGGTTGCAATAGCCAATGTACCGGAACTTAATTCCTGGATATCATAAGTAATAAAATTGGCATTATTGGGATATTTTTTTAAATAGATCAAACTATCATTATTGATGTAACCTATCCCATTGTTGGAAGCGGCAAATAATTGTCCCCCCGTGGAAAGCAAAACCACTTCAAGTTTTATTTTATTATATATTTTGGTCTCGCGGGTTACCATATTGTATTGATGCAAACATGCATATCCCAATTTATCCTCTACCTGCGAGTACCAAAGCAAACTATCATTGGTGATGGAGACATAAAAAGTAAACTTCCCCTTTATAGGCAAGTCCCCCTTAAATGCTTCTTTGCCATTAATAATATCCCCTTCATTAGTTAATATACTGCCATTGGGCAATGCTACTTGAGAGTAATAAGAGTTTCGGTTTTTTGTATTAATTGTTGCCCGTTTCTTAGTCTCGACTGTTGATTTTTTTAAAACAATCAATCCTTTTGAATCTGTACCAATAAATAACAATCCTTTTTCAGCACTATATTGCACACAACGTATTAAAGCATCCGAGGGTATTCCCGAAAAGATTACGCTAGTAACCAATCGATTTTTTTCGAAGCTAATTTCCCATGCATTTTCGTTTTCAATTAAAATAGGATGAGACATGCCGGTTTCCCAGTAAATTTTACTTTGCAAATCAAATTTTGGCAGCCATTCTGCTTGGCTATTTTCAATAGCAATAGCTGTTAGACTAAATTTATTTACATCAAGTATAAAGGCTTTTTTTTCATTATTGAATACAAATACCTGACCATTCATTTTAAAGAATGAACTAATATTATTTTCAGCTATTGTTAGAGGCCTTGGGTTGTTTAAAGAAATGGAATTGTAATACAAATTACCAGCTTGTAAAATAAGGCAGGCGGTATCGCTAAGGCTAATTAATTTTTCTGTTACGACAGAAAATCTTGCTGGAATAGCATCTTTACGATGCTGTAGAAAAAAACGATCTGAAGTACCCACTAAATAATAATTTCCGCTATATGGATTTGAATTTGGGATTGCCTTGTATTTCAAATCGGGCATATTTTGCCGAACAGAAAAAATATTTCCAGCCATATCTGAAATTGAAATTTCATTTTGTTGATTTCTTAGTATGAACATCATTCTCTCTGAGGCGATGCCCTTGGTATTTTCTTTTGTAAAGGATCTGAAATCAACTCCGTTGAATCGTACAATGCCAGCTTCCGTTGCCATCCATAGAAACCCGGTACTTTCATCCCATTGCAACCCCTTAATACCATTGGAGGGGAGTCCGTTTTCTGTAGTAAATTGTTGCACCTGTGCCAGACCTGGCTCTTGGGCAAAAGCAGGGAGAGATAAAAAAAGCAGACTGATAATAAATGCTTGAATGCTGTACATAATTACCATAACAAGTTACAGCAAAGCCATCAATAATTTACATTGTAAAGGGTGGCCAATTCCATTAATTCTTTAATATTACCGGCATTGGTTTTTTCAAAAATCCGGTTCTTGATCGTGGAAATAGTGTTCATTTTCAGGTTGAGTGTTTCAGCTATGTCCTTGGTGCCGATTCCCTTTAATACATAATGCAATATTTCTAATTCTCTGGGAGCTAGGGTAGAAAAGGGATTGTCCTGAAAAGCAATGATAGGATGCCTTGATGTTGGATCTTCGTTTTGCAAAAACTGACGGAGTAATTGAATGATTTCTTCCTCCCCAACAGATTTTGATAGATAATATTTTATGCCATATTGTTTCAATGCTTCTCCATATACTTCACTGGGTTGCATAGAAAAAACCATAATATTCAAATCAGGATAAACCCTGCGAATATTAGGAATCACCTCCAATGTATTCCCGTCTGAAAGAATAATATCCAATACAAGGTGGGTGTATTTTTTCTTAACGAGTTCCTTCATCAATTCATTGCAGGTGGCGGCTTCCTGTATATCCTGATAACCCAGGTTGAGCTGTAAATATAATTTCAACCCCTTCCGGATCATACTGTGGTCATCTGCTATAAGTATACTAGGTTGCATAAATATTATAAATATCTGAATTTGATTTGAACATTTACCTGATAATTGTCACCTGGCCTTTAAACACCTGATTCTTATTATCATGCAAAATAATTAAATAAACATAAGACCCCATAGGTTGCTTTTTTCCCTGATAATTACCATCCCATGGTTGATTGCTATAATTTTTTGATTCCACTATTTTTTGCCCATAGCGATTATAAATGGTGACGGTGGCTTCTGGGTACAAAGCTATGCCAGGAATAACCCATCTTTCATTTTTTCCATCCCCATTGGGTGTAAATGCATTTGGGATAAATAATTTAGATACCACATTTACAGTTACATCATCTGTACCACTACAATGAGAAACAGGATCTTCTGCTAACAAAACATAATTGGTGGTGCTGGTGGGACTCGCCAATGGTTGCAAAATACCTGCGCTGTTTAAACTGGAAGCAGGTGTCCATAAATAATTAAATGGCAATACTGGGCTTACCGTTGCATTCAATAAAACTGCCGTACCTGTTTGAATGAGTTTGTCGGTACCTGCATTTACCAATGGAACAAGATAAACTTGTAGGTTGTCGGTAACAGCTAATGATCCACACCCATTAGTATCGGTAACGGTTAAACGAATAGGATAGCTACCCGCCGAAGTATAGGTTCGGGTAAAGGGCGGAACAGCATTTCCTATTCCGTTGCCAAAATTCCAATTCCAGCTACTGATACCACCAGTATTGGATGTAAAGAGCACCGGTTTGTTTTCACAAACGGTATCCTTTTTAATAGTAAAAGAAACGGTAGGATTTGGATGTACAAGCGGGATGGTTTGAAAAACAGTATCACTGACACAGCCTTGGCCAATATCAACCACATGTTTTACAAGTATATTTGACAGAGATGTCGAGTATGCATGAACGGTAGTATTACCCGTACTACTATTGGCTGTATTGCCATCACCAAAATTCCAGCGCCAGGTAGTATTGGTTGCGGTAGTATAGGTAGAAGTAAAAGTAAATCCACTGTCCACACAGGCACGGCCTGTATAACTAAATGTTGCACTGGGTTTATTTGCAACTGTAATAGTACGCCTGAATGTATCGCTGGTACAACCCAAATTAGATACAGTTACCAATGACAGTATATAAGTACCCGGATTGGCATAAGTATGATAAAAAGCACTGTTGGTATTCCTGTTAAGGATATTCCCATCGCCAAAATCATATCGCCAATCGACTAGGGTACCGATTGCGATAGAAGATGTATCAGTAATATGAATTGAATCTCCTACACAAATATTGCGGTCGTAACCGAATTTGGCAATTGGGCTTGCATTAACAACCACTGTTTGATAACTGGTATCGCTCTTGCAACTATTATTAGAAGACACAATCAGTTTAACTTGGTAAGTGCCAGGATTAATATAGTGATGATAAAAATTAGCTGGGCTGGTACGGTTAATAATATTGCCATCCCCAAAATCATATAGCCAGTTGGCAATGGTTCCAATGCCAATGGAGGAAGTATCAGAAATTAAAACAGAATCTTTTTGACAAATGGGAGAAGCAACACCCAGTCGGGCAATGGGTGAATCAAATATGGTGAGTTGTTTAGTAGTATCCCCCACGCATCCGTTTGTTGCAAAAATCCGATAGCGAACATTTTGTGTGCCGGCTGTAAAATATTTTTTCTTAGCATTCACTGTAGATTGAGTACTCCCGTCATCAAAATTCCACAAATAATCATAAATGGTAAAACCATTGGCAGTAGAAGTAGCAGTAAAATACACGGTATCTTTTAAGCAAACAGGATTGGTAAAATTAAAATTTGCCTTTGGGCCTTGTTGCACAACAACTACCACGGTATCAGTTTCTGTATTATTGCAGGCATCAATATTGGGTGATGTATAACTAAAAGGAATGCGATAGGTTCCTGCATTGGCAAATAGCAAATCATGCTGTATTGTATAAGTATAGTACTTTCTTCCATTGATAAAGGGAGAATCAATAGGAATGGGATTTGCAATAATTGAATCAGCGGTGGGTGTTAATCCTGGTACCAGGCTAAATTTCCAATGAATATTTGAAAGCCTATAACCAATTTTAGCAAAAATTCTAAATGGTGTTTGTGGACAGGTAATGGTATCGGGATTGCCTGTTATGCTGAATACATTCTTTATTTCAGTTTTGATATTGAGGTTATTGATATTGCAACCAATATTATAACCATAACTTTCATAAGCACCCAATCCATATACAGTCGCAGTGAATGCAGAATCGCTGGTGATGATATGCTGCATATCCATGGTAGTTGATAAATCGCCTATCGCTACTGAATAAGCAGGATTATTGGGATGTAATTTAATTTTTGAAGGTGGAATGGGAGTGCCATCGAGCAACATAGAGCTGACCCCTGCAGTTGGTATAATTATATTAACATAGGATTTCGAAATCAGATTAAGTGAACTTGTATAAAATAAAACGGAGTTCTGCCCTTGTTCAATGGGGCTTAAATAAAACATTTCAGGATCTCCTATGGCCAGCTGAGCTGGTTGTATATTCATCCAACACTGTGCTCGATTAGGTGTATACTGAGATACCAGAATGGGCTTATCTGCTTCAATATAATCCCCTCCTGTTGAATCCATATATTGATAAAAAAAATTTCGTATTAAGCCAGTTAGGACAATCCCATTTTTTTTTACAACAGTCGTTGGGTCTTTTACACAAATCCGATAATAATTTCTGAAACTGGCATTAATATCGCCTGAAAAATTATTAATGGTGTGGTGCGTAAGATAACGGGAGCCCCATGCTTGTGCAGGAAATACTTGCTGCTGTACTGCTTCACCACCATCTTTTTGACAAACATGCATACCACCTGTACCTGAAAAAAGAGCTATAGGGTGGCAGCTTCCATCAGCACCTGCAATAGACAAAATTTTACTGCCCGTAAGATCTTTACTTGAATTAACAGTATCTGTAATCCATCCAGCAGCAAAATTTGCCTTGCCAAAAACGGTGTAAATTTCTCCTTTGCTCAGATTTACTGTATAAGTCTGACCAGGCAACCACCCATTTTTGCAAGTGTCTGAAGGTGTAATCAATATCCTGGTATTATCATCTTTTGCTACAATATAAAACCAGTTATACCAATCAGGAAAATTAACCCCCTGGCTACTTGCAGTAAATGGAGGATTGGACACTCCCTGTGTTTGATAATAATTCACTGAATAATACAGATAGCCCCAGGTTTCTGATGGCATTAGCATGGTTGCCGCAGAAAACATGGCATCATATTCATGTGCATATACTGCTACCGGAACATCACTTACAATGTGAATAGCTTTGTTGGATAAACCATCTGAAAGGATGCGGGCATCGTCTGCGCCTATTTTAGGAATAATAATAGAAGCATCTACAGTATTAGAAGGAATTGAAAAAGATTGAGTCCAACTTGTTCCATTAATGCTGACGGTTACATTGGCTGCCAATTGAGTACTGATGTATAAGGAAAGCTCTTGTTGATTAACAGGATCCGAAAGGCCAGCGTGTGCAAAAAAGTTGGAACTAAAACTATAGCCTAGCCAAAATTCCTTTCCTCTGTTTGATTTATTCTGAGCTGTACTGTTATAAACAGCAAAGACAAGCATGATAATCAACAAGCTATGTGGAATTCGTATCGTCATGATTTTATTGATGCTGCTAAATTCTAGCTTACCAACCTAAAGCCTTGTAGAATTAATTCTACTGCCAAGTTATTAAACAGTAATTATCCTTGCAGCACTTTTATACCAAAAAACTAAAACTTCAATAAATGAGCAAGCATTACCAGCAGAAAAAATTCTATTGTTTATTAGCAATATTATTTTTGTTTGCCTTTAACATGGTGTCCGGTCAGGGATTCTACAATACCAGCAACTGGCGGTTTAGCAATCCAAAACAATTTGGATTTACTGTGCTGGATGTGGATTATTTTGATAACAATAATGTGTTAGCAGTAGGCTCTGATGGTAGTATTGCCAAAAGCACAGATGGTGGTACCAGCTGGACCTATGGGCCATTTACTTATGTAGATCCACAGGGATTTACTACAAAATCAACTTTTAATGATGTACATTATGTTACTGCAAATATTGCTTATGCAGTAGGTGACCGCGGTTCCATGGCCAAAACCACCGATGGTGGTGCCACCTGGACCTTTGTAAATAACCCCTTGTTCCCTAACAGTAAAAACATCAATGCCTGCTGGTTTTTGGATGCCAATAAGGGATATATAGGAGGGGATCCAAATAATGCAGTTGATTCCCTGCCAAAATTATATGTAACACTGAATGGCGGGGCTACCTGGGATTCTATAGCTCCCCCCGCAGTAAACGGGGTTTCCCGAGTGGGCTATATTAATAACCCAAATATACCATCAACATTATGGCCGGTAAATGCAAAGCTGAAATCCATTTACAGTATTGAATTCATCAATGACAGTACAGGATATGTTTGTGGCAGTAACTCTTATGGTGTTACTTTGTTCCCGAGTGTTAGTTTTAGGGCCACCAGTACTACAGTTTGTACCCCACTAACCACATTTTTAACCTCAGGGTCGATGGCTGCAAGTTTACTCTGGAAATTCAAAAGCGGCGTACTTACCGATTATTCAATTAGTAAAGAGAGGCTTGGCTACTCAGGTATTAATAGCAATACAATCAATTGTACTACTACTTATGGAAATATTTCGCCCATTACCCAAACATACAGGGCAATGAAAGTAATAAATGACAGTATTGTGGTAATGATGTCGTTTAATAATAATACCGCTGTTAAAGTTAAAACTGGCAGAAATGATTCTACAGCCAATATAAATGCACCCGGAGTTTTTGAAAAGGGCAAATATGAAATACTTAATTTCCCTTTCCCGCCTACACAGGGTCCACAAGCTGGCCCATCAATTCCTCCAGTACAGGTATTATTAGCCTCCAATCCCTATCATATGATTCGTAATACTGCAGGGACTTTGGTTGTAGGAAGTTTTAATACCAATTTTGGTCCTGGTTATTTATGGACATCTGTTGACACAGGCCGTAACTGGGTGCAACGTACCGTATATCCTCAAAATCTTAACTGGAGTCCGGTTGCAGGTGCACCTGCGATTGACTTTGCCCCCAATGGAAAATTGCTTGCACTTGGTCAGAATGGGGTTGTAGGTGATTCAACATCCGGAGGAACCTGGCAAAGTAATTATGTAACTGTTCCGGTTGGAGCTGGTTATAATGATATGGAATTTGCAGATTGCAATAATGGTATTGCTGCAGGTGGTTCAAGTATTACTGTTACTGCAGATGGTGGTAAGACATGGGTGGATAAAGCAAATGGAGCATTACAGGGTTTGAATGCCAATATCACCTCAGTAACCTTTCCACAGGTAAATAAAGTATATTTCACTACCAATATCGGTATCGTTTACCGCTCTGTAAATACCGGAACAAACCTTTCTCCTGTATTTATCGATAATTATGGCGGCCTTACCACTCTTAATGATCTTGCCGCAGTTGGTGCTGATAGTTTATGGGTTTGTGGTGCGTTATCAAACTTTACTATTCCAGCAGCTCAACGTTATGGAGTAGTATATCGTTCCTTTAATAATGGTGCCGCCTGGGATACAGTTAAAATAGGACCACTCGGAACAACAGGTACACAAGCACAACAATTTGTTACATTTAAAGGAATTGAATTTCCCAGCAAAACAGTTGGTTATGCATGTGGCAACAGAGGAGCAGTTTATAAAACAATTGATGCTGGTGCTACTTGGACCAATATCAGCCCTTTCCCTGCATTGAATATTTCTCCTGTAGGTTTCGCCAACTCCGCTGTTTCGTATACCGATATCATTGCACTGGATAATAACACGGTATTTGTAGTGGGTAATATGTTTACCACTCAAAACAACCGTCGTATTTATAAAACAACCGATGGGGGTGCCAACTGGACAGATATTTCCAGTAATATCGATCTGTTATCAGGCGGAAACCTGAATGGTATATTGATGCATGATGCCAATAACGGTTATGTATGTGTACCGGGCGGAGTTTTATACAAAACCAATAATGGTGGTACTTCCTGGACAATGGATCTTGGGCCTACTGCTACACTTACAACAGCATTGGCCTTTGCGCCAAAACTTGTGCCTCCTGCCATTTCAATGGTTAATCGCAGGTTGTTTGTTGCCGGACCAAATATCAGTGGTGCTCCTATCATGGAATATGGTAATCCTGCTAATATCAATGTTAATTCAACAGAAACTGTAGTAAATGCCACTTGTACAAATCTTTCAGGTGGAAGTATTACGGTGAATGCAACAGGTGGTATTACCCCTTATACATACAGTATCAATGGAGGCGCATATACTTCTTCAAATGTATTTACTGGTTTAACACAGGGTGTAAAAACCATTAGCATTAAAGATGCTTTCTGCGGAATAGTAACCAAACAGGTAACTGTTGGCTTTACAGACAACTTAACATTGACAAAAAATAATGACACTACTGTTTGTGCAGGCGCACCCGTACCAATGATTGCAACCAGCGCAGCCAATACTTATGCATGGTCACCTTCAACCGGTTTATCGAATGCCGGTATCAGTAACCCAATTGCCACTAATAATGCAACTATCACTTACACAGTAACAGCTTCATTAAATGGATGTGTTAGAACAGCTAATGTTAAAATCACCATCAAACCAAACCCCATCATCAACGCAGGACCAGATAAAATTATCGTTTTCGGTGATGATGTACAATTGGATGGCAGTGGCGCCAATGCAGTTTCAATTGCATGGACACCGAATAGCTCTTTGACTGGTGCCAATACTTTGACCCCAGTTGCCAAGCCAGCCAGTACCACTAACTATACATTAACCGTAGTAGACAATAACAGTTGTACTTCTACCGATCAGGCCCTTGTTACTGTAATCCCCTATTGCTTGAGCGTAGAAAATGCTTTCAGCCCCAATGGCGATGGCATCAATGACAAATGGAAAGTTACTAACGGAGCTGGATGTACGAATCAGATTATTGCTGCAGTATTTAATCGTTACGGAAGCCAGATTTACAAAAATGATAACTACCAAAACAACTGGGATGGTACGTACGAAGGAAAACCTGTTCCCGATGGTACTTATTATTATGTAATCACCTACAAATTAATCAATGGCAAAAGCCAAATTTTAAAAGGAGATGTTACAGTATTAAGATAATCAACACAAACTCTTTTTAAAAACATTAAAAAAATAAAAGATGAAAAAAATTACCTTGCTTTTTATAAGCATCTGTAGCATCTCAGTTGTATTTGCACAGCAATTACAAACTTCGTCCTTCTATGATATGCAGGGGTTATTATACAACCCAGCCATGGCGGGTGTTCAAAGCAAAAATATAGTAGCAGCTACCTATCGTACACAGTGGACCGGTATCAGTGGCTCTCCTAAAACAGCCACCCTTTATGGCTCCTTTGCCATTCCCAAAATGGGCGCTGGCATTGGCGGTTATTTATTCAATGATGTAACTGGCCCAACTGCTCGCAGGGGGCTGAACTTAGATCTTGCCAAACACATTGATTTGGGAGAAGGTGAAAAATTATCCTTGGGTATTGAAGCAAAATTGCAACAATATTCTTTGGATAAAAATAAATTAACCTCTTCCATGTCGGCTGATCCTGTATTGGCAGGAGCTGATAATAAAATGAAGTTTGATGCAGGATTTGGTGTAGCGTATGCTGGCAAGCAATTAACCATTGGTGCATCGGTATCACAATTGGTACAATCGAAATTGCAATTCTATAGTGGCAACCTAACCAGAACTGAGGAAGCAAGATTGTATCGCCACTATTATTTACATGCAGCATACAAATGGAATATTGATGGTGTTACCAATATTATTCCAAATCTATTGGTTACTTATCTTCCCAATGCGCCTACCGAATTTCAAGGTGGATTTACAGTTGAACACCACAATATAATCTGGTGGGGTTTGTCTGCTAAATTAAAACAAAGCTTTATGGCTTCTGCAGGGTTTAAAGTAAATAATCAATTGAAAATTGGCTATTCCTTCGACGCCTACAAAACACCATTGAGCAGTTTTGACAACGGATTCAATGCACATGAATTTGTTGTTCGCTACGAGTTCTAATATTTATTAAGTCGTTTTTTTCATAGCGTTTCTTGTACCGGTGTCCATTGACACCGGTTTTTTTGTGACTGTATTTTACTTCCGCTCTTCAATTGCTAGCTTGTATCTTTAATATCAAACACAAACATGAGGGACAAATTCATACTGCTTTTC
Organism: uncultured Bacteroidota bacterium; assembly: GCA_903858475.1. Classification (GTDB taxonomy): domain Bacteria; phylum Bacteroidota; class Bacteroidia; order Chitinophagales; family Chitinophagaceae; genus Ferruginibacter. The sequence goes on along the minus strand of CAIOIZ010000009.1, from coordinate 37,760 downwards.
TATTAACCAATCTAGTTGATACCCTCAAATCCCAAAGTACCCAATACAACTAAAGACAGTATCTGAAAAGAACTGAATCAAAAAGGATATCAGTTGAGCTTTGGTGACTGCACCGGCGGCGCAATAAATGCCATTTATATCGATTTAAAACATGGAAGTTTGTGGGGAGGGTCTTCTAATAATAGGGAAGACTATGGCATTGGTTGGTAATGCAATTACTTATAATCCAAATGCCTTGTAGATAGCATCCTGAATTTTAGGACGTACATTTAAATTGAGTAGTTTTTTGTTATCCCCACCAATCGGATTTACACGATTGCTCAGAAAAACATACACAATTTTATTCACCGGATCAGCCCATGTACAAGTACCCGTAAAACCGGTATGCCCAAAAGTAGCGGTCGATGCCAGCAAACAAGGATAAGGCTCTGTCCTGGTAGCATTGTCTTTTTCAGGTTTATCAAAACCATAGCCTCTTCTGCTCACTGAACTATGATATGCTGTAAAGAGATCGATCGTTTCTTTATTGAAATATTTTTTTCCGTTGAATGTTCCGCCATTCATCAACATTTGCATGATTACCGATAAATCATAAGCATTGCTGAATAAACCGGCATGCCCTGCAACACCACCAAACATGGCTGCTCCGGGATCATGTACATCGCCTCTTAATGTCTGTAAACGAAAAAACTTTTCTGCTTCAGTAGGTATTACACGCCATTGAGGAAAACGATTGATGGGTTTGAAACCTGCAGTGGTTAAGCCTAGTGGAGTATAAAAAGTTTTCTGAACATATTCGTCAAGGGTCATACCGCTAACAGCTTCTACTACTTTTCCTAAAAAAATAAAATCATTATCGCTATACACATATTTATTACTATCGCCCAGTGGGCTTTTTAAAATTCGCTGATAAACAGTATCCCTCCAGGCTGCCTGCATAAAAAGATCCTTCGCTACTCTTATCGGGTATGCCTCACTGTAAGTAGTTGAAAAATATTCCGATTTAGGTTTACCCTCTTTGTCGATTACTTCCTTGTAAAAGGGAATATAGGATACTAGTCCTGCTTGGTGCAAGAGCACTTTTTCAATTTTAAGCGACGCCTTATTGCTGCCCTTTACCCAAGGAAGATAATCACCCAGGGTTTTTGCAAGGTCTATTTTTCCTTCTTCATACAATTTCATTACTGAAATGGTAGTAGCACAAATTTTTGTAACAGAGGCCATATCAAAAACAGATTCCAATTGAACGGGTTCCTTCGTGCCGTAAGAATAATTACCATAGGCCTTATGGTAGGCGATGCTGCCATCTTTTACCACTAGCACTACACAACCCGGTGTGGCTCCGCGGGCGATAGCATCCAAGGCAATGGAATCAACTACTGCAAATTTTACAGAAGGATCGGGACTCTGTTTGAAATTACCATCAGACAATCTATTAAAATTGTTGTTGACTATTCCTGCGCCATATTTAAATGCCTCACAAACAGTCACTGGCAATTTCCCCTTAGCAGGTATTTTCCCCTGCAATAAATCCAATGCGGTTTGTTGAATAATATCATCATCTTCATAACAAACCACTAAATTTTTGGCGTTGCACCAGTTTTTAATAACATATGGATTACCAAAAACAAAACTGATGGACTTTGTTTCTGCCTGCAATTGAGCTACCAGGTTAACCACCGTTTTACTCATACCAAAATTATTGGCAGGAACCCTTGGAAAATTATGAATCCCAATCACTACTTTTTTATACTTCTGTTTAATTAAGTCGATTAGCGCAACTGCACTGCTGCTATCTTGTTTGTAATTAAAATACAATACATCTGCATTGTAGATATTGCGCATACCTGCAGCAAAAGCATTATCGTTGCTCATACCCACTGCGAGGTATACAATATCAGTAGTAGGATTGCTGGGTACAGTAAGTGGAAAAAAATCAGTACCGGTTTGCTGCAATACGGTTAGGGCATTTTCTGCAATTAACCTTTTCATAGCAGGCACTTTGCTATTGATTTCTACGGCAATATTTTCAGTATTAATAGGCTTTAGTGCAGCTAACCCGTATTGGTATTTAGCAATCAATACTTTTTTACAATGTGCATCAATGGCGTCCCAGGATAACTGTTTGTTTTCTATTGCCAAAAGAATTTTACTAATAGCCAGCGGTACATCACCTGGCAAACAAAGCATATCATTGCCTGCTATTAATGATTGAACCGATGCTTCTCCATCAGGATAAAACTTTTTAACCCCTTGCATCTCCAAGGCATCGGTGAAAGTGAGTCCCTGATAATTTAATTGATTCCTTAAAAGCTCAGTAACGCTTTTATAACTAATTGAAGTAGGTTTATTGGAGGTGCTATCAATGGCAGGAATAGATAAATGTGCATTCATCACACTTCCTACACCAACTTTAAATATTTCGCGAAATGGATATAATTCCAAAGAATCCAATTGCTCCATCGTTTTATTGATAATGGGCAAATCCTTGTGTGAATCTACCGACACATCACCATGACCTGGAAAATGTTTGGCGCAAGCCATTACTGCACCATCCTGCATGCCTTTCATATACTGTATACCAAATGCGGCTACTTTATATTTATCTTCTCCAAAACTCCTGTCGTTGATGACTGGATTATCGGGATTATTATTGATGTCAACCACAGGGGCATAATTCACTTGAATACCCGCACGCCTACATTGCTCCGCAACAATTTGTCCATATTTATATACAATAGAAGGATCAGATACCGCACCCAACATCATTTGTTTGGGCAAGGATTGTATGCTGTCGAAACGCATGCCCAAGCCCCATTCTCCATCTACACAAACAAGCAGGGGCGTTTTGGCCATGGATTGCAATTGATTCACTGCTGTTGCCTGCCAAACAGGAGCTCCCTGAAATAGACAAATACCCCCAACATTGTATTTTTTTACTAATTCACCTACCTGTTTATCATAATAGATGATTCCATTTGCACTACGTTCGGTCAATCTTACCACCATTAGTTGTGCGATTTTTTCCTCAGGGGATAGGGTTTTTAATACACTATCTGCCCATGCGGTGGCAATAGCCTGTGCATTCACCCTACCACTTACTAAAACCAAAAAAACGAGAAATATTTTTTTCATACAGCACATAAAATTATAGAGTGATAACTAAGTGTTATTTTTGACTTTCTAAATTAGTGGATTTTGGCCGATATCATACAATTATTACCAGACAACATAGCCAATCAGATTGCTGCCGGCGAAGTCATTCAACGACCCGCCAGTGCAGTTAAAGAACTGTTGGAAAATGCAGTAGACGCAGGTGCAACCAATGTGCAATTAATCATCAATGATGCAGGCAAAGCACTCATTCAAGTAGTAGACAATGGCAAAGGAATGAGTGAAACAGATGCCCGAATGGCATTTGAAAGACATGCTACCAGTAAGATTAGCAATATTGAAGACCTTTTTCGAATTAAAACCATGGGCTTTCGTGGAGAAGCATTGGCTAGTATTGCGGCGGTTGCACAGGTAATTCTAAAAACAAAAAGAGAAGAAGATGAAACGGGTATTCAACTAGAAATAGAAAATAGTGCTGTTATTCGGCAAGAGCCCGTGGCCTGCCCTACTGGTACCAGCATTGCTATGAAAAATTTATTTTTTAATGTGCCGGCTAGGAGAAATTTTTTAAAAAGCAATCCCGCCGAGCTCAGGCATATAGTGGATGAATTCATTCGTGTATCCATGGCCTTTCCGGAAGTATTCTTTTCATTAACCAGTAATGGGCAGCAGGTTTTTTGTTTGGAAAAAGGAACCCTAAAACAAAGGATTACTCAAATTTTGGGAAGCAATTATGCTGCTAAGTTGGTTGCAGTACAGGAAGAAACAGACTATATGAATATCTATGGCTTTGTTGGCAAACCTGAAACAGCAAAAAAAACAAGGGGCGATCAGTATTTTTTTGTCAATAACCGTTTTATTAAAAGTGCCTATTTAAATCATGCAGTAATGGGCGCCTTTAATGAAATGATTGCAAAAGATAGTTTTCCGATGTACGCCCTCTTCATTGACCTCGATCCGTCGCAAGTAGATATTAATGTACATCCTACCAAACAAGAAATTAAATTTGAAGACGAGAAAATAATTTATGCATTTGTACAAAGTGCCGTCAAACATGCTATGGCACAATTTAGCATCACTCCTACATTGGATTTCGAATTGGATGCAGGTATTCAACAATTAGATGCGGTTAGCAAACCTTTTACAGAAGAAAATAAATCAGGGGCTGTTTCTTCTTCTTTATACAAAACATTTACGCAAAAAAATCAAGCCCATTTTGTAGAAAGTAAAAGTGGTTTAAAACACTGGAAAGATTTAATGGGAAGCGGAGAGGCAGCCAATACAAATAATCTGGTGGGTAAAACAAGTATGCCTACTGCAGGCGAAACCATTGGGCAACAACAACCTTTGTATCATGCCACTCAAGGCAACCGAGTACCGGAATTGCTTATGCAGCTACACAATAGTTATCTACTAGCTACTACCGCAAATGGATACCTGCTAATACAGCAACAAAATGCACATGAAAGAATATTGTATGAAAGATTTTCTGCTGCTATTGAGGGGAAACCCATCACTGCGCAAAGAAGTTTATTTCCCGTTACAATTCAAATGGCAGCTGCGGATGCAGTCCTTTTACAGGAATTGTTACCAGACTTAAATCAGCTGGGATTTCAATTGGAACCCTTTGGAAATAATACTTTCGTCGTACAAGGAAGTCCAGCAGACCTGGCTACAGGAAATGAAAAATATGCAGTCGAAAAAATATTGGAACAATATAAGCACTTCAGTACTGATTTAAAATTCAGCAAAAGAGAAAAACTACTCCGTACACTTGCTATACAACAAGCCATTAAAGCGGGCACTTCCTTAGGTGAAAAAGAAATGCAACAATTATTGGAAGATTTATTTGCTTGCAAAGTACCTGCCGTAACAGCAAATGGTAAACCTGTTTTTATAGAATACAAAAAAGAAGAGCTGGATAAAATTTTTGGTCGATAAAAAAAGCCCCCTAAATAGCAGGGAGCTTTTAACTTATATAACCCAATTAAAACTAAATTTTCTGGAACCTGGCTGTACATGTTTTATTGCCATATACCACTTTCATATTGTACATACCAGACAATAAATCCGCAATAGGTATACTTACTAGATTGTTTCCTGTATTGCCTTGTTGGTGCTTTTCTTTTACCAATACATTCAGGGTATTATATATGTACACATGAATCATCTCGGGTTGCGTTAATGCAACATTTACATTAATAAGGCTAGTGGCAGGATTGGGATAAGCCTGTAACACACACTGTGGTGCCACTTGCTCTATGTGAATAATATTGCAATACTCTTTAATACAACCACCGAGTGTTATCGCCCTTAGACATACTTGATAATAACCAGTGTCTTGAAAAACGAATACAGGATTATTTTGATGTAAAATAATAGGAGTACCTGCAGCGGTTAAGGGCATTCTTCGAATCGTCCATGTTTGATCCAAAATGGGGAAATTGCTGATAGCATAGAAATACACCTTATTGGGAACAAAAGGATCTTTCTGATAATTGTAGGTAACCTGAATAGCATTACAATCCAGCTGCGCTTGAACTACAACCGATCTGCAAGTAGTACTTGCACAGGTCGCACTGCGCCAAACGGTCAGACATGTTGTATAGGTGCCGGGTTGCGCATAGCGATGTACTGCAATCATATCATGGCTGCCAGTTCCATCACCAAAAGTCCAGGTGTAAATGGCAGTAGGATTTTGGTAGGCTGGTATAAACTTGTATTGCTGATTGTCGTTAGTGAATTTTTCAAAAGCAAAATTGCTTTGATTATTACAAGGAGGGGCAGTGGCCACCACCAATATAGTATCACATTTTTCTCTTACGCATGTATTATTCAATATAACTCTTAGGCATACACGATAATAACCGGGTTGTGCGTATTCGTGCACTGCATTCCAACTAGAAGCGGCTGCGCCATCGCCGAATGTCCAGGTGGCTGTTGCACCTGCAACGGTTGATACAGTGAGGTTATTGAAATAAATTTTTCTTGTATTAATTGAATCTGCATGCCAATTCCAATTTACAATAAGGGTACAATTGGAACCAACAATAACGGTCTTGCATATTTCACTGATACAATTGGTTAAGCCTCCATTTAATCCTCTTTTAATAACCCGTAGGCAAACAGTATAAGTGCCAGACTGCGCATAAATATGATCTGGACTAAATACTTTGGAACTGGTTCCGTCCCCGAATGTCCAGCGAATAGAGTCACCAGTAGCGATTCCAACTGTTTGATTGGTGAACCATATTTTTTGTGCATTTACTGAATCGGCATGCCAGATAAAATATGCCTGCAATGAGCAACTGGTAGGTGCCTGAACAATTACTGTTTTGCAAATATCACTGATACAGTTGGTGAGTCCCCCAACATTATTTCTTTTAATGATGCGCAAACAAACAGTATAAGTACCAGGTTGAGCATAAATATGATCTGGGCTATAATTATTGGAAGACGTGCCATCACCAAATGTCCAACGAATAGAATCAGCTGAACTAGCACCAGTAGATTGGTTGTTAAACCATATTTTCAAACTATTCAAAGAGTCTGCGTGCCAAGTAAAGTAAGCAATCAAATTACAACTGGTAGGAGATTGTACAGTAACCTGTTTGCATATTTCCTTTACACATGGAGTTGTTCCTGGAGGCGAATTGTTTTTCTTAACTCTCAAACAAACTGTATATACCCCTGCATTGGCGTAACTGTGAACTGGGTTTACATCCAAAGAACTTGTGCCATCACCAAAAGTCCAACGAATAGAATCGGTTGGATCCAAAGGATTGGAAGTGTTTTGAAAGTGTACAGTGAATACATTGATAGAATCATTGTACCAAGTAAAATTAGCCACTAGGTTACAAGGGCCTTGTATTTGCAGGGTCTTAATCATTGAGTCACGGCAAATTTCAACCCCATTAGGATTTCGTTTAATAATGATATGCTTTACATTATACGTTCCGCCTGCTCCATAGGTATGTGTTGGTATGGGGATATTAGAATTAATTCCATCGCCAAAAGTCCAGTAATGACTGGTACTTATTGAATCTCCCAAAACCACCGGGGTAAACTTAACAGTGGTGGCAGTCAGAAACTGTGAATTAAAATCTGCATTGCAGACGGTACCGGCCTGTGCCTCGGACTTGTGGGTGAATACTGTTAGGGCTAGTAACAGCAGGGTAAATAATTTTTTCATCTTAGTCATTTTTGTTGGTGAATAGGATTTTGAAAGGAATTGGAACAACAAGAAGATACCCGCTTGTTGTAGAATGTTGCCTGAAAATCCTGTTTTTTAAAAAAATGAATCCTGTTTAATTAATATTTAGTTCTAATTTCTTCTAAAAAATGTTCTACCGCCCTTCTCACCGGACCAGCTGGGCCTATATAATTGTTAGCAAGAATGGAAAAAATTAACAACTTCCCCTTTTTGGTTATCAAATAACCACTCAAAGCACAATTATTACTTAGGGTACCTGTTTTGGCAAAAATATATCCACTGTCTTTGAGGTAATAATTGCGAATGGTACCCTCCCCACCCGTTGGCAATATGGTAGTTATTCTATCCCAGCTAAACTCCTGTTTCATTTTGTTCAACAGATAAACAATACTCATGGGTGTAAATAAATTATACCTACTCAAGCCCGAACCATCCACCCAGCTTGGTTTTTGAGGAATATCTTTCAAGGAATTTTCCAGCAGGTATTTGCGCATATTTTCTGCATTGATACTCCCCAACTGAAGTTTGCTAGCCATCATCAACACCTGCTCTGCATAAAAATTATCACTACGATGCATCATGCCCTTCAACAAGGTGTCGGTGGGTTGTGAATAGCAGTTTTTATATTTCCCATCCCAAATGTTGAGCGCTTTCCACTCCACTTTTGTATGCAGGGTATCTTGTAATAAATTAACGACCGTATTGATATCAGCAATAAAAGGAATTTCTTGTACTTTATTTTTACCAGCATAAGTCCAGAATGTATTTGAATTAAAAGCACGCCTTGCCTGAAAACCTGTCTTGCTAGTTGAATCATTAACAGTAACTACTTTTTCAAAATAGGATGGCTGTATTTGAAGCGATTGTCCTTCCTTTTTAATAGAAAGCTGATTGCCATAAATAGGCAACTGACTCGGCAAGGGCATATAGGTTTCCTCATAATCATCCCAGGCCCATCCATATCCATATTGAGGTGTAGAACGATATGGCTCAAAATGCAATTCTATTCGCTTGTATTTTTTCATTAAATCAAACAAGGGCTGATAAGAAAATGCTGGTTGTAAAAAACTTGGATCAGCCATGGCCTCCACCACCAGCACACTATCATCCATGACATCAAAATGAGCAGCCACCAAGCTATCTTTCAAATATTTTAATCCAGCATAAAAAGAAAATAATTTAGTATTACTGGCAGGAATGAAATAATGTGATGCATTATAATTGTACCAATAGGTATTGGAAGATGGTTCAAATAAGCTGATGCCAATATGTCCAGTACGAATGGCAGTATCTTTAATCAGTAACACATTAGCCTGCTTAGAAATTTTTTTATTGATGGAACAAGCCCCAAATAAAAAAATTAATGCCGAGGCCCAAAGCCCTAAAAATCTTGATTTCATAAACTAGTTTTCGTTAATACAGCTTAAAGTTATAATTTTCATATTGAAACGACCCTTCATACATTGGTTAAGCAATTACATTTACTTCGAAACCTTACCTTGCCATTTAGCCTAATGGGAGGCTTGATATTATTTGGTATCATGGGGTATATGCTTATAGAAAGTTACAGCTTTTTAGAAGCACTTTACATGACTATTATCACTATTGGCGGAGTTGGTTTCAGTGAGGTGAAGGCATTGAGTGATGCTGGTCGCATATTCACCATTATTCTCATCATCATCAACCTGGGTTTATTTACTTACTTTATTACACTCCTTACTCGGTATTTCATGGATGGAGAATTCCTTAAACGTTTTAAAAAAATAAAAATGGATAAGAGCATCCGACATTTACAAAACCATGTCATCCTCTGCGGATTTGGCCGCAACGGAAAAGAAAGTGCCATGGTATTGCACAATAACAATATCCCATTTGTTGTCATTGATGACAAGGAATTGGCTTCTGAATTTGACGAATTTGAGGTAAAGTATTTTATCAATGGAGATGCTACTAAGGATGAAACCTTAATAGAAGCCGGCATCAACAATGCCAGTTCCATTATCACAACATTGCCCATTGATGCCAATAATTTATTTGTGGTACTTACTGCCCGTCAATTAAATAAACATATAACCATTATCAGTCGTGCTTCGCAAGATAGCAGTGTGGGTAAACTAAAAATTGCGGGGGCCAATAATGTAATTATGCCAGAAAAAGTAGGGGGTGCACAAATGGCTACCTCTGTTTTGATTCCAGATGTTGTGGAATTTATTTCTCAACTGACTACCAAAAATAATCCGGATTTCAAATTGGCTGAATTAGAAGTAACGGGTAATCATTTACTGGGCGAACTAAACTTGTGGCAACAATCTGGTTGTACAGTGATGGGTATTAAATCAAACAATGAATACGTCTTCAATCCACAGCCAGGAGATAGGATACAATCCGGACAGCGTCTAATCATAATGGGTAGTATGGAGCAAATTGAAAAAGCAAAAAAATTACTCTAGGGTCAATGAGCTCAAATGGCCATTACCCTCTTTCTAATGCCCTTAACCAACGTTCGGGTATATCATTCCTGCTAGCAATCATATAATCCTTATAACTGCAGGCAATCATTTTTTTATCCGGCAATTGCATCCACCATCTACCTGTTTTTTTACTTTGTAGAAAAATAGTATCCAATTCGGTAAAATTGCAATGATATTCGGTAAAATTTGATTTGTCTTCGAATGCTGCCTCTTGCCTACCCCTGTATTTTCCATCAATAAAATACCAAATCATTTGTGCAATTTGGGAAGCCGTCAGTTCATTTACATCAGTACTCGGATTGTATCCATATATACCTAAACTACTCACCTGATTACTTAGCCCAGCCTGTTGGGTTAGTGTACAAATTTCTGTTCCTGTAAAACCATTCGCACTGAGTGCGTTGCTTGGAGCATCACTGTATTTAATCGCATTCACATCAATACTAACCATATTGCTATTTCTCAATACGGGTTCTACTTCTTCCAAATTTTCAGTTACATGGCCCAATCGAAAACAATCGAATCGTAATTTATCCATTGTTTCCAATAACCTTGGATGTACATAATAACTTTGAAATCCTATGTGATTGTAATGCTTAACCAGATTGGGTTCACCTGTTAGCATTTCTAGCAGAAAATTTTCTGTTCTAAGATTGCTTTCACCGCGCAAGTCAATGGTGGCATCAATACAGGTAGCTTCAATTATTTTTCCTAGTTCCTTGTAGCCAAAATATTGGGCCAAGGTATTGTCATGGGTACCCCCTATTAAAATAACGGTCTTATTCAAACGTAGCAATTCGGCCATAACAGTTTTGATGGCAGCATAACTATCTGCCAAACTAGCACCAGTACGAATATTGCCAATATCTGCAATTCGAATATCCTGGTGCCAATAATACAGTTCATATAGCTTTTTGCGGATAACATCAGCAGCATTGGATTCTTCCTGTATAATACCGCCCCCCCTTTGTTCCAGTACCCCCACCAAAATAATGTCCGACTCGGTAATATCGGGTAATATAGTCTCAAAAATAGCCACATGCTTGGCCAGTTGTCCATCATTATAGCCGGCATCGTTGTTCAACACGTCTTTATTGATGGGCAGGAGGAAATCGTGTAGGTCTTCCATTAAAAATTATGTTTGAGCAAACCTAAAATATTAATTTCAGATTAGGTAAAATATTAACTTCGTGGTCTGAAATTGCAGGGAAGGAGAAGCCGCTGTTCAAAATACCCCTTTCAACACCTGCTCCCATTTTCGGAAATGAAAAAATAAAAATACTTTTTAGATACAAAAAATAAAAACAATGACAGTAAAAGAAGAAGTTTTACAGGAAGTGGTAATAAAGTTTGCGGGTGATAGTGGAGATGGTATGCAACTTACCGGAAGCCAATTTACTAATAATACTGCCTTACTTGGAATTGACCTAGCTACTTTTCCAGATTTTCCAGCTGAAATCAGGGCCCCAATAGGAACTATTCCAGGCGTGAGTGGGTACCAATTGCGTTTTTCTTCTGACAGAATTTATACCCCAGGGGATGCTTGTGATGTATTGGTATGTATGAATGCAGCAGCCTTAAAAACCAATTTGACAGCCTTAAAAAAAGGCGGAAAAATTATTGCTAATTCAGATGGTTTTGATAGTAGAAATCTTAGGTTGGCCAACTACCCTGAAGGCGTTAATCCGTTAGAAGATGGCAGCTTAGAAAGCTATGACCTTATTAAAATGGATGTGACCAAGATGACCCGGGAGGCGTTGAAAGAGATTACCATGGGTACCAAAGAAAAAGATCGGGCAAAAAATATGTTTGTGCTCGGCTTTTTATATTGGATGTATGGTCGTGAAATGGAAAATACCATTGGTTTTTTTCAAGAGAAATTTGGCAAGAAGCCTGAAATTTTTGAGAGTAACGTAAAAGCTTTAAAAGCTGGTTACAATTATGGTGATACTACAGAAACATTTACTACTAAATATACTGTAGCCAAAGCCAAAATGGAACCCGGCACTTATCGTAGCATCATGGGCAATCAAGCCACCGCATTAGGATTGATTGCAGCTGCTCAAAAAAGCGGCTTGCCTTTATTTTTAGGTTCCTATCCTATTACCCCCGCGAGTGATATTCTACATGAATTAAGCAAATACAAAAACTTTGGTGTTAAAACATTCCAAGCGGAAGATGAAATCGCGGCGATCACTTCTGCCATCGGTGCTGCTTACGGAGGTAATCTTGGTATCACCACTTCGTCGGGACCTGGTATTGCTTTGAAAGGTGAAGCAATGGGATTGGCGGTGATGTTAGAAATACCACTATTGATAATAAATGTACAACGTGGCGGACCAAGTACAGGTTTACCCACCAAAACAGAACAAAGTGATTTAATGCAAGCTTACTATGGTCGCAATGGAGAATGTCCCATGCCCGTTATCAGTGCTAGCACACCACATGACTGTTTTGACGCCGTATACGAAGCAGTGAGAATTGCTGTTCAACACATGACTCCAGTAATCTTCTTAACCGATGGTTATATTGCCAATGGCGCTGAACCATGGAAGTTTCCAAAAGCTGCGGACTTGCCTGAGATTAAAGTGAGTTTTGCAGAAAAATTAGCAGATGGTGAAAAATTCAAACCTTATCAAAGAGATGAAAAACTTGCCAGACCGTGGGCTATTCCAGGCACTCCAGGTTTAGAACACAGAGTGGGTGGAATTGAAAAACAAGACATCACCGGAAATATTAGCTACGACCCTGCCAATCACCAGCATATGGTGAATACCAGACAGGCAAAAGTAGATATGATTGCCAATTACATTCCTGACCAACAACTGGACAGTGGAAAGGAAAAAGGAAAAGTATTGGTAATTGGTTGGGGAAGTACTTATGGAGCTATCAAGAGTGCCTGCACCGAATTACAGAATGCAGGCAAATCGATTAGCCATGCCCATTTACGATACATTCGTCCTTTCCCTAAAAACCTAGGTGATATTATTAAAAATTTCGACACGGTAATTATTCCTGAAATTAACAATGGCCAATTGGTTAAAATTATCCGTGATGTATATTTCGTAGATGCTAAACCTTACAATAAAGTAATGGGAGTTCCCATTACCAAAGGAGAGTTACTGGAAGAATTGTCAAAGTATCTGTAAGCAACTAAAAGTAATTTAATAAGTAAAAAAACCGCAGTACTGCGGTTTTTTTATTAGGTAAGTTTTACCCTCTCGAGTTAAATCGATATCAAAATTTATTCCTTTAGGCTGTTTATTCTACAAGACAAAATTTGTATTTTCACCTTATAGATAACTGCATCTTTAACTCATCCATATTAAAAAATCAGGTATGTTATTCCTTAATCTTCAAAGAATGGCGGAATTAAAAAAAATACCGAATCTGCAAAAATTTTTACTTAAGAATGGTTTTAGTCCCAATGTTGCGCATCGCATTAACAATCGCTCCTATAGCCATATCAAATTCGAAAACTTAGAGAAACTTTGTTTGCTTTTTGATTGCACTCCCAATGATTTATTTGAATGGGAAATCGTTAATAATGAGCCGGGCAACCCCGCACTGAAACGTTTAACACATAAAAGAATTAAAAGAAAGGATGAAATATTTACTACTAGATCCATAGAAGAGTTAGCTAGTCTGCATAAAAAAAAATAACCGATTTAGAGATTGGTTGCACTATTTATTCGTTTTGTAAAAACCCCATTAAAAGTCATTCTACTTAGATGGGTAAGTACAAATAGCTAGAAAGGGACATTTAGCACAATGAGGATTCCTTGCGGTACAAACATAGCGCCCATGTAAGATTAACCAATGATGAGCCTTGTGTACATATGCAGCCGGAATATTTTTGATCAATTGTTTTTCGGCGGCCAGTACCGTTTTTGCCCTAGTGGTTAAACCGAGGCGAGCACTTACTCTAAAAACATGTGTATCTACGGCCATATTGGGTTGTGCATCTATAACGGAGGTGATAACATTTGCTGTTTTTCTTCCAACTCCAGGCAATTGTACCAGTTCTTCTACCGTCATGGGTACTTTTTCATTAAAATTTTCTACCAACATAGTGGCCATTCCAATTAAATGCTTAGTCTTATTATTTGGATAGGAGATGCTTTTGATAAGTGCAAATAAATCTTCAAAACTAGCTTTGCTCAAAGACCTTGAATCGGGATATTTTTTGAAAATGGCCGGGGTCGTTAAATTTACCCGCTTATCAGTACACTGGGCAGATAAGATAACTGCAACAAGTAGTTGAAAAGGATTATCATACAGTAACTCTGTCTCTGCATTTGGTGCATGTTCAAGAAAATAATCAATGAGATACTGGTAACGCTCTTTTTTTGTCATAAAAAAACCCTTGCTTAAGGCAAGGGTTAAAATTAGTTAAAATCAAATGCTTTTAGGCCAATGGGCTTAACTCGTTTACCGACTTTTCGGCATAGGCTAAAATGCTATTGATTGTTCTTTGACTCGGAGAAAGCCTGATTGGTTCCAGTCTGCTATGAGCAGTTGTCATCAATTCAAATTGCTCTCTTAAATTCCAATCGAATTCCAAACCAGCTTGAAGGCTAGCTGTTTTTTCGGTTGAAGTTTCCTTATACAAATACTGAAGTAAATCTTCCGGAGTAAAATTGTGCATAGACAAGTTGAGTTCTTGTTAAAAATAAATTATCCAAATCCTGCTATTAAACGACCAAGGAAAAAGAATATTGCTCCCAACATGAAATTAATCAGGTTTTTGGGAGCTGGGGAGGATAAATAGGTCTTCATTATCCTTTTTCATCATATAGCGTTCTCGGGCGTATTTTTCTATTGTTTGAGCATTTGTGATCAAAAAATCAAGTTCTTTCTTAGTTTCTGCTATCTGTTTGACTTGATGTTGCTCATTTTTACTCAATTCGCGCACATATTGAATTCTTTCATATTGCTGAAAAAAATCGTTTTTGTCAAAAAAAAGCATCCAAACAAAAAATCCAATCCCTGCCAGCAGGTATTTGCTCCTAAAAATGCGGGCAAATCGAATAAAACCCCTCTTTGGGAGGGGCTTTATTGGGTCAATATGTTCGATTTTAGTATCCATAATAAAAATCCTAATTAGTCGCTAATTAGATAGACTTACCAAATTTAATCTTTCCCTTGGGATAAATGGCACTATCGGTAAGCATTTCTTCTATTCGCAACAACTGGTTGTATTTAGCCATACGGTCAGTACGACTGGCACTGCCAGTTTTAATTTGGCCACAATTCAATGCAACGGCTAAGTCGGCAATAGTGGTATCTTCCGTTTCACCACTGCGATGACTCATGATAGTATTGTAACCATTATTCTGCGCCATACTCACTGCATTAATGGTTTCAGTAACCGTTCCAATTTGATTTACTTTAACCAATAAAGCATTACCGATGCCTTCCTTGATCCCTTTTTCTAAACGCGTTACATTGGTCACGAATAAATCATCCCCAACCAACTGACATTTTTTTCCAACAGCCTCTGTTAACATTTTCCATCCCTTCCAATCATCCTCTGCCATGCCATCCTCAATAGAACAAATGGGATATTGTTTTACCCAAGATTCCCAATATTTTACCAACTGCTCACTGGTCATTTTTTTACCATCACTCTTATGGAAAATATATTTTTTCTCTTTAGCATTCCACAACTCACTATTAGCAGCATCCATGGCAATCATGATTTGTGATCCCGTTTTATAACCAGCGGCTTGAATGGCAGTCAAAACCATTTCAATAGCTTCTTCATTACTTTGGATATTGGGAGCAAAACCTCCTTCATCTCCAACATTGGTGCTGAATCCTTTTTTCTTTAGTACAGATTTTAAGGAATGAAAAATATCAACACCCCAACGCAATCCTTCGCTGAATGAACTGGCGCCGATAGGCATTACCATGAATTCCTGAAAATCAATTTTATTGTCAGCATGTGCTCCGCCATTTAAGATATTCATCATTGGAATGGGCAATACCTTAGCATTGGTACCACCGATATAACGATACAAAGGAAGATTGGCTTCCAAGGCAGCGGCTTTTGCTACGGCCATACTAACTGCCAATAAAGCATTGGCACCTAATTTACCTTTATTCAAAGTGCCATCCAAGGCAATCATCATAGCATCAATACCAGTTTGATCTGCTACATCCCATCCCAATAAATTATCTGCCAGTACCGTATTTACATTTTTTACAGCTTTCAATACGCTCTTGCCACCGAAATAATCTTTTTTGCCATCCCGAAGCTCAACTGCTTCATGAATACCAGTACTAGCACCACTTGGAACTGCAGCTCTTCCCAAATGCTCATTTTCAGTTAAAATATCTACTTCTACAGTTGGATTTCCACGGCTATCGAGTATCTGACGTGCGTGAATGGAGGCGATGTAACTCATATTATTATTTATTATTATTGATGTACAATTTTACTTTGCAAATTTCAGCTTTATAAGGGAGATTAGCAAACGAAATATAGCATGATTCTTGTCAGCTTTACAATTTGCTATTAGTCAATTCGCGGAAAATATCTTCCAAACTTTGAGCATTGCTTTTCATTGAATCAATATTCAAATGTTGATCAATGGCCAATTGCATCATTTGCTTTTTAATTAAATCTGCTTGGCTTGTTTGTATGACACAAATATTAGAATTAGTGATGGAATAGTTTTCTACCCCCTCCATTTTTTCTATCCAAGCAGCTTCGATGCGCTCTTTAAAAACCACTTCTACTTTTTGTAATGACTTGTTAGATTGCTGCAGATTTTGCAAATAATCGTCGGCTACAATTTTGCCTCGGTTGATAATGATTACTCGATCACAAATAGCTTCCACTTCTTGTAAAATATGAGAGGAAAACAACACTGTTTTATCAGCCCCTAACCGACGAATCAATTCCCTTATTTCTACAATTTGATTGGGATCCAAGCCACTGGTAGGCTCATCCAAAATCAAGACTTCGGGGCCATGTATTAAAGCGGCCGCCAAGCCCACTCTTTGTTTATACCCTTTACTGAGTTGTGCAATTTTTTTATTTGATTCCAATTTCAAGCCCACCATTTCAATCACTTTTTCTACCGCTGTTTCCAATGATTTTACCTGATGAATATTGCCAATAAAACGCAAATATTCTCTCACATACATTTCGTTGTAAAGCGGATTAGATTCGGGTAGGTAACCAATTTTTTTCTTGGTCTCGTTATTGTTTTCGGTCACCACTAAACCGCCAATGCTAGCCTCTCCAGCATCTGCCTGAACATAGCCAGTCAGCATTTTCATGGTGGTACTTTTGCCAGCCCCATTGGGCCCAAGAAACCCAACAATTTCTCCTTTTTTTACAGTAAAAGAAATGCCATCCACTGCCTTTTGAGTGCCGTATATTTTGGTGATATTATTGACAGAAATAGACATAGCAGAAAACTAGTTTACTGGAAAATTATGATTGCAGTATCATTTGAGATACACTACCTCAAATGAATAAACGAATCTCGCTTTATTATTATTTCACGCCGCCTTCCTCCTTGCCACTTTGTTGATTAGTGGGAGGCTGATTTGAATTTCTATTGTTATTCGGTCTTTGTACTTGATTGCCCTGACGATTATTCCTTTGTTGTTGGTTGCCCTGGCCTCTGTTTTGCGGTTGTTGACGATTGTCGTTTTGACCTGCAGCAACTTGCCTATTCCCTGGTTGACGATTATTACTTGGTCTTCCTTGTTGTTGACTTCTTTCTCTATCCCTTCTTTTCCTGCTATTTTTTTCAAGGCTTTTTAAACTGATCTGACCTACCAAATCAACAAACTCGGGCTCCACTTCTTTTGGCTTACTGCTGACCACTTCCACTGTTTCCAACTCATCTGGTTTAATACCCTGCCGATTGAGTGCCTTAATTTTTTTAGCGCCTTCAATTGAAAGGGGATATTGTTTATTGCTATCTGGCATGGTGTACCACATCAGATTGCGGAAAATATCTTTTTTAACAAGAAAAGCACGACTCTTAGCCACTTCAATCATATCGCAATCATCTGGAAACTGTTGCAAAGCATCTAAATAGGTATCTAATTCATAATTCAAACAACATTTCAATCTGCCACACTGCCCACTTAATTTAGTTTGATTGATGCTTAGGTTTTGGTATCGTGCTGCATTTGTATTCACACTTTTGAAATCCGTTAACCAGCTGCTACAACAAAGCTCCCGTCCACAGGCTCCAATACCACCAACTTTTCCCGCCTCTTGGCGAGCACCAATCTGACGCATTTCCACTTTTACTTTAAACTCATTGGCATATTGTTTAATGAGCTCTCGAAAATCTACTCTATCATCTGCGATATAAAAAAAAGTGGCTTTTCTTCCATCAGCTTGAATTTCTACTTCGGCCATCTTTAAATCCAATTTAAGTTGGCGGGCCATGGCACGACTACGTATCAATACCTGAGCTTCTCTGGCTTTGGATTCCTTCAACTTGCCTAAATCAAACTCATTTGCTCTTCGTAGAATTTTTTTGATATCAGGACTTTTTTCATCAATACTTTTTTTCTTCAACTGAAGTCGAACTAATTCGCCGGTTAGATTAACCATTCCAACATCAAAACCACTTACTCCTTCAATCGCTACCATATCCCCCTTCTCATAAAAATTAGTACTGGTATTCTTAAAGTAATCTTTTCGGCTACCACTATTGAAACTGATTTCTACAATACGACAATTGCTTTCAGGGTCGCTGAATGGCAAATTGGCTAGCCAATTGTGCACATTCATTCTATTGCAACCTCCGCTGGCGCAACTACCATGGCTTTGACAACCACCTGGTGTTCCGCTACTGGTACCACAAGCTCCACTACCACATCCCATTGTGAATGATTAAATATTGTTAATAATAAATTGGGGGAAATAAAAAACGAAAATCAATCAAGCCGCCTTTTAACAACCATGGCACTATTATATATACCTAAGCCCAGCCGACGAGCGACTAATGATTGAATCATTAACTGGCACCAGCAATCGAAAATAGTATAGCTGAAAAAGATGGTTCATATTGATTTATCGCAAATTTCCCCTTCAAAAGCCTCAAACCCTTATCCTCACTGCACCAAAATTAAGGAATTGTTGCTAATAATATGACAAAGCCGGATGGTTAAAGCATGAAAAAGCATTTTTGCATTGGCATTTCTTTCAATATAATAAGAAGCTTTGTCCAATTCCTGAATAATCGCCTCCTGCTGGTAATGGGTACAAAGCTTGTTAAGCCTGCTTGCAAAATCCTGTTCGGGACTAGATCCCATAGTAGACAAATCAGGCATTTGCCTCAATCTAACAGCTTGTTCCAACAAATGAGTAAAGTATTTCAGAAATTGCTTTTGCTTTTCTCTGCCCATTTTGGCAGTTTCTTCTATCCACTTTACTTGTGCAACCGGACCTGTTTTAACAATTGCATTCAACCAGTCTCTTAATATAGCCTGCCAGTCATCCTCACTATGCAGTATTAATTGCAAAGCTTCTCGATAATTACCTTCAGCCACGGCGGCAATTTGCCTTGCTTTTTCCATGGGCACTCCAGCTCTTAGTTCCAATGCCGCTTCTATTTCGATATCAGATAAAGCAGGAATTTTTACCAATTGTGTGCGAGAAAGAATAGTAGGCAATACCATTTCTTCATTTTCGGCTACTAAAATAAATAAGGTTTTGGCTGGAGGCTCTTCTATTAGTTTCAGCAATTTATTCCCCTCCTTGCCTAAAAACTCAGGCATCCACATGATGAGAATCTTATATTCACTTTCAAAACTCTTCAAACTTAGTTTACGAATGATATCATTGCATTCCTGTGCCGTAATATTTCCCTGTTTATTTTCCGCCTCAATAAATTGCAACCAATCGTAAAGATTGCCATAGGGATTGTTGGAAATAAATTCCCGCCACTCAACAATAAAATTAGAAGCAATTGGCTTTTCACCGCTTTTTTTATTAATAACAGGGTAGGAAAAGTGAATATCTGGATGCACCAATTGATTTGCTTTTTTGCAGGCTGCACATTCTCCACAAGCGTCATGCAAGACTACTTTAGTATCATTTGCATCCTTACTGGGTGCTGGCTCTCCGAATAAAGAAGGTTCAGCTGCTGATGGATTTTTTTTGCCATTGACTTTTTCACATGTAATATATTGAGCAAATGCCATCGCCATAGGTAATGCACCAGCACCTTCTTTACCTAAAAACAATAAAGCATGGCTTAGGCGGTTTTGTGCTACCATTTGAACTAATTGATCTTTGGTAGCTTTTTGACCTATGATGGTTTGAAAAATCATGCTGCAAAATAAATTAAAAAAGCCATCCAGATACTTTAATTCCAGATGGCTTTTTGAAATCGAAAGCTTTATAATTTACTGGTGATGGTGGTGCTCATTGGCTCAACGCCACTTTCAAAATAATACAGGAGCTCTCCTTCTTCATTCAATAAAAACTTATTGAAGTTCCACTTCATACTGGCATCCATTACCCCGTTTTCAGATCGATTGCATAGCCATTTATAAATGGGTGCTTGGTCTTCTCCTTTTACAGAAATTTTGGCTGCCATAGGAAAGCTGACACCGTAATTACTCTTACAAAATTCTTTGATTGTTGCATTGGAGCCAGGTTCCTGGGCACCAAAATTGTTGGCAGGAAATCCTACAATGACCAATTTATCTTTGTACTGATCGTATAGCTGTTGCAAACCTTCATATTGGGGCGTAAAGCCACATTCACTGGCTGTATTGACAATTAAAATTTTCTTACCCTTGAATGTCGCGAAATTGATAACCCCTCCATCCAAACTTTCTACTTTAAAAGAGTGAATAGAACTAGGTGCGGCAACGGGATTGATGGAGGTTGGTGACATGGCGGTTTGGCTATTGCCTGTTTGAGTGGAGCAGGATAATAGCACTGCTGCCAAGGTGAATAATTTAATCATGTGATTTTTTTTAAATAACAAGGAAGAATAAGATTTGTTGCGTTTTTAAAGGAATTAACAACAGGCTATTTTTCATAGCAACCCAAATCTGGAAGTCCGTTGTTCCGATTTCGATTGTCGAGATCTTTCAATAAAGAAGTCAACACCCCTTTATTAATACCAGGAGCTGCAGGACTTTTGCTAGTATGGAAATCATAGATTTTCTTAGTTACATCAATGCTATCAAATAAGGGATCTTGATTTTGAATAGCATTATTATAAGTAGCATTGGGAGATACTGCTCCGCGATACAATACCCTATCGAATAATACAGTATAGCTAGTGCCAGTTTGCTTATTCACCACCAATTCGTTTTCAACAAAACCCTCTTCGCCCCAAAATATACAGTTTCTAAAAACTGCATTTAAATTAGCCGATACAATCGCACCGCTTTGAATAGCGTAATTATTTACCTGCAAAACTGGATTTTTATGCGATATATAATAATTAGAAAAACTGGCAGCAGTACAATGTGTTATCGTGTATGCTCCACCGTAAGCAATGGCGATATTACTACCACAATTACTAATAAGGCAGTTGTCTGCATTCACACTCGTATTGACAAATAAAAATCCTGCATCGTAAGCATTGTCCACTATGCATTGGGCAATTTGTAATTTAGGATTGGCATTAACGGATGGCTTTTCTACCACAATTGCCTGATAGGCGTTTTTAATAACTGCGTAAGTGAGTGCATTGTTTTTGCTGGTTCCCCTGAAATATAAGCCAGGCCAGCTTGCAGGCAAATCTTTGTATTCCGGATCTAACCGATCTCCTGAAAAACTTACACTATCTG
The DNA here is from genome assembly GCA_903858475.1 of uncultured Bacteroidota bacterium. Taxonomy (GTDB): domain Bacteria; phylum Bacteroidota; class Bacteroidia; order Chitinophagales; family Chitinophagaceae; genus Ferruginibacter. Next base: position 16,169 of record CAIOIZ010000009.1, on the reverse strand, counting down.
ATTTTGTTCCGTTCACTATCATCGTTCCATCAATGATGATGGGTGCATCGGCATGGGAATATATTCTGCAGCCAGGTTGAATGGTAAGACTCGCAGTACTGTCTATACGCAAACTACCCAATATTACATAGGGAAGATTGTTGGTCCACACGACATTACCAATAATAACTCTATTACGCAAAAAATTAGCGTTTTGCCCAAACGCTTCTAGTTGTACAAATCGATTGTTCCCATTGTAATCAATTAGGATACTATCACGTACAATAAAGGCCAGATTATTTAAATTCGGATTGATGGTAACCGACACAAACACATATATACTGTCATTTGCATCAATATCAATATTCGTCAATTCTGCTGAGGAGATACCATCTACATTCATTTTATATGCGGAACTAAGACCACCCATCAGTTTTACCCGATTCAACCGAAGTTTTTGGTTATTCTCATTGATGATTTTGAACGACTTTGTAATGGACCCTGTAGTTGTAAAGACTGTGTCGAAATGTAAAGTATCTGCGGTGGCCCTAACCCTTGCATCTCCACTAGTGATAAAGCTATCTTTTTTGCAGCCATTGGTAAACACCCATAAGCTACCTAAAAAAGCTACTATCAATAAGGAATATTTCATTTTTCAAATGTAAAGATTTTTATGTGCGAACTAGCGTAACTCTAGAGTTTTATATTTTTCTTAATTATGTCGATTTACTTCTCCGCTATAGCTAAAGTAGCCATACTTAATGTACAATTAGCGGCATTCAAAATAGCCCTACCACAAGCTTCCATAGTTGCCCCTGTAGTTAACACATCATCTATTAGCAATATCCCCTTCCCTTCTAATTCCTGTGGTCTTATTACAGAAAAACTATCCACCACATTCTCCCATCGTTCTATCCGGTGTTTCTTCGTTTGCGTAGCGGTAGCATTTTTCCTAATAACATTTTGTTTACTAACCGGCAAATTCATAATAGAGGCTACTCCAGCTGCGATAATTGCCGCCTGATTATATCCTCTTTTTTTCTCTTTAGCTGGATGCAGCGGCAAGGGTACCAATATTTCTACTTCAGCAAATCGGGAGGAGTGTAATAAGGAGGTTCCCATGAGCTGACCTAAATACAATCCCATAGCCTGCTGTTGATTATATTTTAACTGATGAATCAATTGTTGCATTAAAGAATCTTTGCTAAAGTAAAATTCGCTGTGAGCCGATTTAACAGGCAATCTTCCCCAAAATATTTTCTCGATGGGATTGTTGGGTTGATTGGCAAAACGGGTATAAGGTAATGCACGCATACACCGCAAGCAGATTAATTGACTATCATCTATCAAATCTGAACCACAACCTTTACATATATGGGGATAGAATAACTGCCGGATACCCGGTAGTATTTGTTGAATGGTTAGCATAAGGTTTATTGTTTAAAACAAATATTGGTAAAGCTCTTCCACCTTTCCCAATGCTATAATCTCTATAGCACTGGATAATTTGGGCAAGCTCTTGGTATTGTATTTACTGACAATAATTTTTTCAAAACCTAATTTTTCCGCCTCTGCAATTCTTTGTTCAATTCTATTCACAGCCCTAATTTCACCGCTTAGCCCTACTTCGCCTGCAAAACAAATATGGGCAGGCAAAGGCACATCTTCATAGCTACTGAGCAATGCAGATACGATGGCCAAATCAATTGAGGGATCTTCTGCTTTTATTCCACCTGCAATATTTACAAACACATCTTTTACACCAAAATGAAATCCGCCTCTTTTTTCCAATACAGCTAATAATAATTGTAATCGCCGTAAGTCAAAACCACTTACTGTTCTTTGCGGTGTTCCATATACGCTTTGTGTTACCAATGCCTGACCCTCTATCAATAATGGTCGCATTCCTTCAATGGTAGCAGCAATAGCAATTCCGCTTAGGGCATCTTCTTTTTGTGTAATTAAAATTTCGCTGGGATTACTAACTGCGCGCATTCCCTGACCAGTCATTTCATAAATACCCAATTCGGCAGTAGAACCAAATCGATTTTTCAATGTGCGTAATATCCGATAAGCATAATGTCGATCACCTTCAAACTGCAAGACGGTATCCACCATATGTTCCAAAATTTTTGGACCGGCAATAGTACCGTCCTTGGTGATATGGCCGATTAAAAAAACAGGCGTATTGGTTTCTTTGGCAAATCTTTGCAATTCTGCGGCACATTCTCTGATTTGTGAAACGCTACCAGGGCCACTTTCTATATAGGGAGATTGAAGCGTTTGAATAGAATCTACAATTACCAGTTGTGGTTTAAGCTTTTTGATTTCTTGAAAAATAGTTTGCGTATTCGTCTCTGTGAGTAAATAAAAATTTTCGCTTATGGTACCAATCCTGTCAGCACGCATCTTTATTTGTTGCTCACTTTCTTCTCCACTTATATATAGTGTAGTCACTTCTTTAAGTTGCAATCCATTTTGCAAAAACAATGTCGACTTTCCTATTCCAGGTTCACCAGCTACCAATACGATACTACCTAAAACAATACCACCTCCCAATACCCGATTTAATTCTGCATCGGTAGTAATAATTCTTTTTTCTTCCGCACTGCTTACTTCATTGATGGAAATTGTTTTGGCACGATGGCCTGCTTCTGTTGATTGATAATCTTTCCAACCAGCATCCGTTTTTTTATCTGTTCCTTTTATCATTACCTCTTCTACAAAACTGTTCCATGTATTACAAGAAGGACACTTTCCTAACCACTTGGTAGATTCATGTCCGCACTGACTGCAAAAAAAACTTGTCTTTGTTTTACTCATGCTGTAAAGTTAATTGAGTAAAACTGGATGATGAAGATGGAAAAAATAAAAAAAAGGATGAATAGGTTATCGAAGAAGCATGAAAAATAAAAGATGAAACGTTTTTTTATCAATCAATTCAAGTTGCAATAAAATCAATGCTATAAAATTATAAAAAGTAAAAGGGCTATCATTTCTGATAGCCCTTTATACTTACTAACCCATTAAATTCTATTGCTAAAGTACAATTTTACCCCACATAAAAAAATAATTTTTATGTCTTGTGAATAAGTTTCGATGGTTAAACGGCTAATTTCCCAATCTCCTCTATTCGACTTAATTAATTGGTATTCAATTTATTATAAAATATTTTTTAAGCCAAAACTCAATTATTTTTTGATTGAATAACAAAAAAATAATTTATAAATATTTGGTTTATTTAATAAACTAGTCTACGTTTGCATCAAATTTAAGACAATGAAATTTTGGCCAGTCCTGTCATTTTTTTTACTATCCCAAACGGCTGTGGCACAGTTTAAAATTAGTGGTAAGGTAACCGATAACAAGAATAAACCCTTGTTGGGGGTAAGCATCAGCCTAAAAAACAGCTATGATGGTGCTACCTCAGATTCAGCGGGAAATTTTTCTTTTTTAAGCGGCGAAGCTGGTCCCCAAGTAGTCGTTTTCAGTAGTTCAGGCTACAAAACCATAGAACTGAATATTTTGCTTAAGAATAGCTCTATTTCCGTGAATATCAGCATGAAAGAACTAATCACAGAATTGAAGGCTGTGGTCATTACAGCCGGTAGTTTTGAAGCCAGTGACAAAAAAAAGGGGGCCGTTTTAACAGATATTGATATTGTTACAACCCCTAGCGCCAATGCGGATGTTACGGAGGCTTTCAAATCGCTGCCGGGGGCACAACAAGTAGGAGAATCAGAAGGTCTATTTGTGAGGGGAGGCGCTGCCACGGAAAGTAAGATCTTTATAGATGGCACACAGGTAAATAATTTCTTTTATAGTAGTACCCCTGGAATTGCCCAAAGGGGTAGGTTTAATCCATTCTTATTTAAGGGAACGGTATTTAGCACAGGCGGTTATTCTGCCTTATATGGTCAAGCACTTTCGGCGGCACTTATATTAGAGAGCAAGGATTTGCCAGAAAAGACGGAAGCAGATTTGAGTCTTAGTATAATCGGAGCTGGAGGTGGTATTCAACATCTTTCAAAGAATAAAAAATCGAGTTGGGGATTTAGTGCTAATTACGCCAACCTAGCACTTGCCTTTGCTGTCATCAAACAAAACCAAGATTATTTTAAAGTACCCATTGTGTGGGATACTGATGTTAATTTTCGATGTAAAGTAAAAGGGGGTGGCATGTTAAAATTATATTCCTACCTAAGTAGTACAAAAGTTGGCTACCGTACGAGTGATATTGATTCAACTATTATGAACAATGCATTTTCACTCAGTAACCTCAATCAATACCATAACCTAAGCTGGAAACAACCACTGGCCAATAAATGGCGCTTGAATGCAGGCATTTCACTAAGCAGCAATAAAGATGAAATCGGCAATGAATTGCAGGACCCTTCGAATAAGCAACAAATTATAAGCAACCCCATCTTTTTTGCCTTTAAAAACTACCACTTGATAACAAAGGGCCAATATCTACAAAACAGAATTGTAATCGAAAAAAAATGGAGGGCCATGAGTGCGTTGCGATTTGGAACGGAAATTAGTCATAGCGTTGAAAAATCGAACTACACATTATTTGATGGCAGTGTATATAAGGAGACTGTAAAGGAAACCATAACGGCCGAATTTATAGAATCAGATATCTATTTAACAAATCGATTGGCAACAAAACTTGGATTACGTACCGAGTACTCGGCGCTACTTAAACGCTGGAATATTGCACCGAGAATATCATTTGCCCAACAATTGGGGAAATTTAGTTCGGTTGGTTTTGCTTATGGAATTTTTTATCAAAATCCAGAAAGAAAACTCCTACCAAGCACCGCTTCCTTGGATTTTTCAAAATCTACCCATTATATTTTACAGTATCAATTACTAACAGGTGTTCAAACACTTCGCGCAGAGTTGTTTTATAAAAAATACAATGCACTATACAAAACAACAGTGAATACTAATGGCCAAACTATTGCTGCCGGAACAAATGGAAATGGGTATGCCAAAGGATTTGAGTTGTTCTGGAGAGATAAAAAAACAATTAAATCGGTAGACTACTGGATTTCCTATTCCTACCTGGATACCAAAAGAAATTTCCTAAATTATCCTGCGTTAATTCAGCCTTCCTTCGCGGCAAAACATACTGCTGCATTCGTAGTAAAAAAATTTATTTTACCCTGGAAAACACAGTTTAACCTTAGTTACAATTTTGCCAGCGGTCGCCCCTATTACCACATTGCTTTCAATACAGTTACCAATCAAAATGAATTCACCGACCAAGGCAAAACAATTAATTTCAACAGTTGCAGTTTTAGTGCAAATTATCTACCAACAATTGGCAAAAAGAATTCTCGCAATTTTGCAGTATGGGTATTGGGAATTAATAACGTATTGGGGCAGACGCAAATTTACACTTATAATTATTCCTATGATGGAAAGCGGAAGGACCCAGTAGGGCCTACCAGTCGTCGATTTGTTTTTATAGGATGCTTTTTGAGTTTTGGCACCGACCGAACACAAGATGCCATTAATAATAATTTATAGTCACTTTATTTATTCACTTAAAATTTATATTATGTCACATTATCATCAACCCACGCCTGAAGGAAAGGATCCTGAACTTTGGGAAATTGCACAAAAAAGAGCCAGCTTTAAAAGTCACGCAGTGGCGTATATTATTGTCAATGCCTTTTTATGGGGGATTTGGTTTTTTACAGGCAATCAACAAAGAGGAATTGACATTGGCAACTGGAGTGCTAAGCATTATCCTTGGCCTATCTGGACTACACTTGGCTGGGGCATAGGACTAGCCTTTCACTTTGCAGGTGCTTATTTATTTCACAAAGTGAATACGGTAGAGAGGGAATATGAAAAATTAAAAAATTCCGAAAAAAAATAAACTTTTAAAAACTAAAAACAATGAAACAAATAATCTTCTTCTTCGCGCTTGGAGCTTTCACTTTACAGGCATCGGCACAAAGTGAAAAATATACAGCTGCCATGAAAAAAAATATTGCAGAAATGGATGCTGCATTTGCCAACCCCAACAATTTGTTGTCGCTGGCAAATAATTTTGAACGCATTGCTACGGCAGAAAAAAACCAATGGTTGCCTTATTATTATGCTGCTTTTTGCCAGGTAAATGTAGGTTTTATGGAAAAAGATCATTCCAAAACCGATGCTATTGCAGACAAAGCCAGCGAACTAATAAATATAGCAGATTCATTGGCCAATAACAACAGTGAAATCAGTTGTATCAAAAGTATGATTGCCAGCTGCCACATGATGGTTAATCCCATGCAACGCTGGCAACAATACGGAGAAGAAAGCAGCAGCAATTTAGACAAGGCCGTTGAGCAAGACCCTACTAATCCTAGGCCTTATTTTTTAAAAGGCCAGGCGCTTAAATTCACTCCTGAACAATTTGGAGGTGGATGCAAAACAGCCACTGTGGAATTGAAAACTGCGCTGGAAAAATTTGCGTCCTTTTCACCTGCCAGTGAAATTTATCCAATTTGGGGAAAGCCTATTGTTGAGCAACTTCTTAAGGAATGTGCCAATTAAGACTAACTTGAATGCGGAACCGCTGAACGAATGGTTCCCTATTGTATACATTTGCAGCGATTGCAAAAAATAATTAGCATGACAGAGACAAAAATGACCGAAAAAGAAAGCCTTGAATTAATCAGTAAGATGATTAATAAGGCGCAGAATAGATACCATGATTCTGGAACTGGCCCCATTCTTTGGGGAACTGTAATAAGCATCTGTAGCTTGGTTACTTATTTTAGAATCCTTTATCAATTTAGCTTACCCTTTGATATCTGGTACCTAACATTCATAGCAATTGTACCACAGATTTTTATTGCCATCAGAGAAAATCGCCTCAACAAGGCCAGAGGCTATGATGACGATATATTGGATGCTGTTTGGATGGTTTTTGGCATGAGCATTTTTTTACTCATTTTTATAAATGCCAATATTGTAAGTACGCTACAGCCTGTATTTGAATTTTACAAAACCAAGTCAGCCGTTTCAACAGTTCCTAATTACAATAGTTTTGCTACTTCGTTCTTCTTATTGCTCTATGGAATACCTACTATTATAACAGGCACTTGCAGAAAAATGAAACCAATGTTATATGGAGGAGTCATTTGCTGGATTTGCTGTATCGTCTCTGTTTTTACAGACATTACATGGGATATGTTATTGACCGCCATCGCGGCAATATCCGCTTGGTTGATTCCGGGTATCTTATTAAGAGTAAAATATACAAAGTTACAGCCGACAAATGTTTAAAGAACTAAATCCCATATTGCACTCACAGTTAAGGCTAGCCGTTGTTAGTTTGCTCATAGCAGTGAAAGAAGCTGAATTTACTTTTCTTAAAGATAAAACCAATTCAACAGCTGGTAACCTGAGCGTACAAATCAATAAATTAAAAGAAGCGGGATATGTAGAAGTAACCAAACAATTTAAAGACAATTACCCGCAGACTACTTGTAAGATGACGAAAAAAGGAGTCGATGCTTTTGAAGCATATGTATTGGCCTTACAGGCTTATATGAATCCAACTACACAATAAAAAAGCTCCTGTTTACACAGGAGCTTGTATTCTTAAAGGTGAATTATTGCTTTATCAATCGAATTGCTTGTGGTTCTTCATTTGCAGTAAACACAGTTACCTGATAAGCACCCGTACTCAAGTTGGCAGTCTGTAATAAAATAGCATTGATTCCAGTGTTTACTTGAACTATTTGCTTGTTCATTATCCTGCCGCTGAAATCTGATACGATAATATTCATTTCAGCCTTATCGCCTGCATTGACTTTTAAGTACACGTTTTCTCTTCCCACTGGATTTGGGCTTACTGTTAATAGATTAAATCCACGTGATTTTGTTGAAAGTGTAACAATATTGCTTAAATCAAATTTTCCATCCACATCTATCGATTTCAATCTATAATAATTAATACCAGGCAAAGGGTTTTGATCTATTTGATCAAAAGGTTGTAAACATCGTTCTTGCGTAACCGTGAAATTGGCGAGGCTAGTAAAGTGTATGCCATCCCCACTGCGCTGTAGCTCAAAAGATGCTTTTGCTCCTGTACATTCACTTTTCCAACTCAGCAAATGCTGATTCCCTATTTGTATACCTTTAAAGTATTGCAATCGAACTGGTACCGGAGCTATTTTAGCACTGGTTAAATAAAATCCTGAAAAGCCAGTAATAGGCAGTACTATTTCCCACCTACTAAAACTGGCATTCCAACTAACGGTACATCCACTGACAGCGGAAGTGAAATCCTGTACACTACCTGTATAATTTCCAGGATTAGTTCCCGTGCCATGAAATTGCCGAACTACTAGTTTGTTGATGCCTATAGCATCTGTTGGTCCAGTTGGCAATAATGTATGACCACTATCTGTAGCCCTTATATTAAAATCATTGAATTCTGATTGTAAATAATACAAAGTAATAGTAGCGGTGGAAGTAGCTGCATTTACAATGGGTTCTAAATCATATTTTCGGGAAAGATATAAATCACTCGTTCCGCGTTTAGTAGCATTGTTATCAATTTTTAAAGAAGTATTAATTGAATTACTTACAGGATTGATGCCTGCAGGTAAAACATAGGCAATCAAATTACAATTACTCATATCACGGTAATAGGTACCCGAAGGATCTACGCTTATAAAATGAGCGATGCTTGCTCCTCCAGGCGTTCCAGCCAATGTATGAGAAGCAGGATTGATAGTAACCGTAACAGTATTTGTAGCAACAACCGATGCGGCATTAGTGGCAGTAACTGTATAAGTAGTGGTTGAAGTAGGGGTAGCCGTTACCGTTTTACCTGTTGTACTATTCAAGCCCGTTGCTGGGCTCCAACTATAGGTGACAGTTTCTGGTGTATATAAATAAGCAGAAGAAGAAGCCCCCCAATTAGCTACATTGTTTTTACCTGGTGATGCTACTCCCACCGTACCTGTACTGTTTTCAATTCCCTGTGTTTTTGCTAGAGTAGTGTTGGTGATGGAGCTGGTATGAATTTCAATTGTATTGCTACCATAGTTTAAAATAATTTCAACATCGCCTGTACCGCCACCACTAATAAAGTGAATGCCAGAGAATAAAACCACAAATTTTAAATTAGGATAAGAACCATCCGTAAAATACTCTATAGTACCTCCACTGGCGGTTTTAAAGGTAAGGTCACCCAACATGCCGAATATGACATTGTTTGCAATACTCGCGCTTGGAACGGTTTGTCCAAATCCGGTTGCAGTAGAAGTAGTACCACCTAATCCTACCCATCCATTGGTGCTTATACAAACTTTTGAATAATCGGTACCAAAGTAGCTAAAAGTAAAAGGCAGGTCAATATTATCCCAACGACTATCATCCAAAAAATTAACACCACTTGGATTTACAGCTGGAATAATGGGTGTTACCGGATCTAATCCACCAGCACTGCATAAAATATTTATACCCATGGAAGGAATAGGGTTATACGGAATTACTGTACCCGTATAACTCAAGGGTGAAGCAGTTGCGGTCAATGTAGTACTATTGCCCAAACAAACGGTTGAATTAGTGGCCGAGGCTGTTACCGAAAATGATTGTCCAAAAAAATTATTAGAAAGACAAAATAATATAGGTAGGAGTAGGCCTAATGGTTTACACATGATTATTGGATTTTATACGATCAACTTCCTAAAACGGCCCTTTAGAACAATTATTGTGTTTTTTTCTATTATAAGGGCTTATCAAAACCTTATTGCCTTATTTTTGTTTTCCATTTATGCCTCCCATTATTACTGTTCATCAGTTATCTAAACAATTTGCAGAAATTCACGCTGTTTCTGATCTTTCCTTTACGGTGAATGAGGGAGATGTTTATGGTTTCCTAGGACAAAATGGAGCAGGAAAAAGTACCACCATTAGGATGCTACTTACGCTCATTAAACCAAGCAGTGGACAAATTAAAATATTTGGCAAAGATCTATCTACACATCGACACGAAATTCTGCAAAAAATAGGGGCTGTAATCGAAAAGCCAGATTTGTATAAATATTTAACAGCTTATCAGAATCTATCCATATTTGCCCGTATCAGTGGCATCAAGGCCAACCGAACCATGTTGATGAATCAACTGGAGCAAGTAGGCTTGGCAGAAAGAGCTCATTCCAAAGTAAAAACATTTAGTCAGGGAATGAAACAAAGATTGGGTATTGCAGTAGCACTCATTCACAATCCCGATTTAATTATTTTGGATGAACCCACCAATGGCTTAGACCCACAGGGTATTGCTGATATTCGACAGTTGATTCTTCAATTGAGTAAGGAAAAAGGGAAAACCATCTTGGTTTCATCTCACCTATTGAGTGAAATTGAATTAATTGCCAACCGAATCATCATTATTGACAAGGGCAAAAAAATTGTCGAAGGATATTCAGCTGAATTATTAGATCCTGCAAAAACAATTGTTCAAATAGAAACCACCGATAATAAAGTAGCTATTGAACAATTAGCCCTTTCTAAATGGAAGGAACAAATAGTATCTTCTCCCAATGGTATTCGCCTACAAATGAATAAAAATGCTATTCCAGACCTGGTCAAGGATGCTGTTGAAATGAATATTAATATACTTGCTATTCAACCTCGTCATTCTTTAGAAGATTATTTCCTGTCACTTACAACCCGGCCTCATCATGTGGACACTACTGCAAATTGAATTATTCAAGATATTTAAAAAGCCAAGAACTTATCTGGCCTTTGCCATTATTGCTGCTTTTATTTTTTTAATACAAGTAGGGTTAATGGTAAATGGCAAGGATTGGATGAAATTTATATTAGCTGGCCTCGATGAGACGATGGATATGGAATATGACAAACTCATCAACGGATATGCAGTTTGTTTTTTTGTGCTCAATTTATTACTTGTACATGTGCCAATACTGGTAGCATTGGTAGCAGGTGATTTGGTTTCTGGCGAAGCCAGCATGGGCACATTAAGATTACTAGCTGCTAAGCCAATTAGTCGTACACAAATCATTCTGGCAAAATATTTTGCTGCTGGCATTTATGTTTTTGCCTTATTATTATGGATTGCCATTATATCCCTGGTTTTCAGCATTGCAGTTTTTGGGGTAAATGACTTGGTAGTGGCCAAACAAAATGGTATACAATTAATTGAAGCCAATGATATTTTATGGCGTTATTTCTGTGCATTCGGCTTTGCCTATATTGCTATGATGGTAGTTGCTGCTATAGCACTCTTACTGTCTACACTATCCGAAAACTCAATTGGCCCTATCGTAGCTACGGTAGGTATCATCATTGTTTGTACCCTCGTAAGTGAAATGGAAATTCCCATTTACCAACACTATATCAAACCCTATTTATTTACCACCTATATGTTGGGTTGGAAAGGATTTTTCTATATCGGTTCTAATGCAGAGGGAGAAACAGTAAAGGGGTCCATTGAATATTTGCCAGCCATTTTAAAAAGCATGACCGCCCTATTACTTTATATAATTGGACTGGTAGGAGCGGCTGTATTTGTTTTTCGCAAAAAAGACATTTTATCTTAATAAATATGAAGAAGTTATTGCTATCTATACTTGCCTGTTTCCCACTTTTGTTATTTGCACAAGACATCAATGCATTAGTACAAAAAGTAAAAGCAAAGCTAGAGCAGGTAAATGATTATGAAGCAGCTGGCAAAATGAAAACCAATGTTAGTTTTCTAAAAGTACCGATAGCTACGATTAAATTATATTATAAAAAACCAGACAAACTAAAAATCAAAAACGAAAAAGGTATTTCATTTATCCCTAAGGGAGCAGTCAATATTAATATGGCCAATGTGCTTAATAGTGGCAAATTCACTGTGCTGGATGCAGGCAGTGATAAGATAGGAAATACAGTGGTAAAAGTGGTAAAATTATTACCCGAAGACGACAATGCTGATGTTGTTTTAAGTACACTCTATATTGATGAGACCAATGCAGTTATCCGAAGAGCAAAAACGACTACCAAAGACAATGGCACTTATGAATTGGAAATGAATTACGGAAAATACCTGAACTATGGCTTACCAGACCGAATTACTTTTAGTTTTAATACAAAGGATTATAAAATGCCCAAAGGGGTCACATTTGATTTTGAAGATGGAACGGGCACTAAAAAGCCAGAGGATAAATCGAAAGTGAAAAAAGGTAAAGTAGAACTTGATTTGAAAAGCTATTCGATTAACAAAGGAGTAAGTGATGCCTTATTTCAATAATGGTATAAGCAACTACTCTTCTAAAATTTTTTCATCCACCGCATTGGCTACCATTCGTGCACTTATCTTACGCAATGGATTGCTTCTTTGATTAGCAATTTCATGACGACAATTAAAAATATCAATAGCTACATAAATAGCTTCTCTAAAAGAAGACTCATCAGCCTTTCCTTTACCTGCAATATCAAAAGCCACTCCATGATCAGGTGAAGTTCTAACGCCGCCAATACCAGCAGTATAATTGACCCCATTACCCAATGCCAGCGATTTGAATGGTATTAATCCCTGATCGTGATACATGGCCAGAACTGCATCAAATTTTTCATATTGACCACGTGCAAAAAATGCATCGGCAGGGTATGGACCAAAACAAAATATATCTTTTTGCTGTTTTGCTTCTTTAATAGCAGGATTAATAATAATTTCTTCTTCCTTTCCAATCAGTCCTTCATCGCCAGCATGCGGATTCAATCCCAACACTGCTATTCTAGGCTTATTGATGCCAAAATCTTTTTTAAGTGATTGATTGAGTAATTGTAGCTTACTAATAATTTTCTCTTTAGTAATCTGTGGGCCTAGTTCAGCCACAGGTATATGTTCGGTTACCAATCCAACTTTCATATTCTCGGCTACCATTAACATTAATACCTCATTTACACCGTACAAATTTTTAAAATAGGGGGTGTGTCCAGTAAAGTTAAATTCATTGGACTGTGTATTTTTTTTGTGAATAGGGGCAGTAACCAATGCATCAATTTTACCTTCTTTCAAGGCTGTTGCTGCTGTCAACAAGCTACTCACCGCATATTTTCCCCCAATTTCTGAAAGTGTGCCAGGCACGATAGCTACTTCCTCTTCCCAACAATTGAATATATTAATCTGTTTGTGGTTAACCTTCGACAGCTCTTTAATACTCATGTAATTAAAATTAATTTCGGGTACGCTTTTCCGATAAAAATTAATCACTTTATTATTTGCAAAAATGACGGGTGTACATAATTCCAAAAGGCGATTATCACCAAGTGTTTTTATTAATAGTTCTATACCAATACCATTGATATCGCCGCAGGTAAATCCAATTACAGGTTTTTGTTGTGGGGTCATTTTATAAAAAATTATCGTACTAAGTGCAAATTACGAAATATACAGTCAGCAAGCGTTAATCATCCACAATCGTAAAAATACTAAGTAAAAATACATGAGTTATATAGTAAAAAAAGTTAGAATTTGTTTATGCACCATGCAATTAAATTCTTTCCTTTACGTTTGAGTTTTTTACCCTCCTAGCCTTCTGCATTACACCTACAAAAATTTTTAAATCGATACCCAATATGCAAAAGAACTACCTTATTCTGGTTGTGCTACTATTTTGTGCGCCATCCTTATTTTCTCAAAAAACGACTGAACAATACTATCATCATAGAATTTCAGATTTTGTGGACAATGGACTGAGTCCTGAAACCACTGGTCAAAGTGGTACAGGGGCCAATATTGATGTAAAGTATCATAAAATATACTGGAGAATCAATCCGGATAGTGCCGTTAAATACATCAAAGGGTATATTCAAACCAATTTCCAAACCATTCAGGCAAGTGTAAGTTCTATTACATTTGACTTGAATGCAGTATTAACGGTAGATTCTGTAAAATTTCGTGGTGCTAAATTGGCAGCAGGAAATATCACCCGTTCGGGAAATATTTTAACCATAGCCTTAGGCGCAACCTTAGCCAATAATTTCATCGACTCTATTTGGGTATATTATCAAGGTACACCGCCAGCTGCATTAGGAGCTGCAGAAGGATATCAAAAAGCAACGGATGCTACTTCAGGCCAAAATTTTATTTATAGTTTATCAGAATCTTATGAAGACAGAGATTGGTGGCCATGCAAAGCAGACATGCAAGATAAGATTGACTCAATGGATATTATAGTAAATGTACCTTGGTCTGGTGCAGATACATTTTGGGTGGCTACCAATGGAAGATTAGTAGACTCCACTATCAACGGATCCAATAGAACATTTACATTTAAGAATCGCTACCCGATGGCTTCCTACTTGGTATGTGTAGGCGTTGCAAGATTCAATAGATATTATCGTACTCCTGTAAACATTGGAGGTGTGAATGTACCCATAGTATTCAATTTAATCAGAGGAAAATCGGCTGCCACCTACACAACCATACTTGCAGCAATGGATTTGCAAAGTCAGGTGTTAACAGCATTCAGTAATAAATTTGGTAACTACCCATACAGCAGAGAAAAGCATGGATATTATGAAGGTCTTGCAGGTGCTGGAGGAATGGAGCATCAAACTTTTTCTGCCATTGCAGCCTCTGCTTTAGCAGACCCGGCTACTTTATCGCATGAGTTAATGCACCAATGGTTTGGTGATAAAGCAACCTTTGCCACTTGGGCTGATCTTTGGTTGGCAGAAGGGTTTGCTAGGTATGCAGAAGCATTAGCAGGAGAATTGGTGCCTGCAACCGGATTGAACCCTGTAACAGAAAGAAGCACAGCCAAAACCAGCGCCAGGTCTATCACTACTACCCCTACACGCATTACAAGTTTCACTAATTCCAATCAAGTTTGGAGTGGCAATAATGTAAAAGCAGTGTATGACAGAGGTTGTATGGTAGTTTCGATGTTAAGAGCATTGAGCGGTGATACCAAGTTTTTCCAAGCATGTACAAACTACCTTGATTCATTAAACGGCTCAGGTTATCGTTCCGCTAATTCCGATTCGTTGAAAAATAATTTCAATAGAGTACTAAGTTATGATCTAACGCCATTCTTCAACGACTTTGTAACAGGTGTAGGCCATCCAACTACGATTGTTAATTGGAATACACCCATGACAAAAAAATTGGCTTTAAGCATTGGATCTCAAACAAGAACGGCAGGTTCCACTGCAAGCTATTTTCACAATGTAGTAGTGGTAAGAGCACAAGCCACTGGTTTTGATACCACGATTGTATTTTATGATATTGATGGCAACAACTTGGCAAAAGCAGGTATGAGTACCGGCCTTGGCACAGTAACGCCTGGTAATTTGTTGATGTATGATCTTTCATTTACTCCTACTACCGTAACCTTTGATGCTTTCAATCAAACGATGTCAGCTGGTTCTACTTTAAAAGTTGGAACACTAGCAGTAAAGCTGTTGGATTTTTCCGGAAGAACAAATGGCAATGTAAATGATATTAATCTAACCCTTACTACTACAGATCCAGTGCATAAAGTTGAATTACTGAAAAGCAGTAATGGCACCGACTTTATCATCGGTGGCGAAATGCAACTGCGCACCAATGCTGCACAAAGTATTACTTACAGTTTCAAAGATCTTCAACCCTTCAGTCCGGCTAGCTTCTACAGAGCAAAAATATATTCTGCAGCAGATGTTGAATTAAGCAATATTATAAAATTGCAAAATGGATTAATTAAAGGAATTACTATTAGTCCTAACCCGGCTAATACAGAAGTGAAAATAAACTTCAACAATCCAAATGGTATAGCAACAACCATCAAATTAATAGGCAGTGAAGGCAGGTCATTAATGAGTGCAACTACTGCCAATGGGTTTATTCGTTTTGATGTAAGCAATTTATCGGCTGGCACTTATGTAGCACAAATTGTTCAAGATGGAGTAGTAGCAGAAACTGTCAAATTACAGATAAGACATTAATAATAGATTTCGAATATCCTTACAAAAAAAAATTACTATGAGAAAAATTATATTCTCAATTATTTTACTCCTTAGTTTGCATACTGCCATTGCGCAGCCTGCAACCTTTGGAGTACCTGTAGGACTTGGCAGGAATAATTGTGGTGGTGCTGGCACCAAAGATTCCATCTACTTTTTTGACTATGTAAGTCCAAATATGACAAGGGCAATTTATCCTATACCCT
>CAIOIZ010000008.1 GCA_903858475.1 uncultured Bacteroidota bacterium | reverse complement strand
GCGGAGAAAAAAAATTATGATGATATCGATGGTGCTCCTGAAGAAAAAGAAAGGGGTATTACGATTAATACTGCTCACGTTGAGTATGCAACAGCTAGCCGTCACTACGCTCACGTAGATTGTCCAGGTCACGCTGACTATGTTAAGAATATGATTACCGGTGCTGCACAGATGGATGGTGCTATCTTGGTAGTTGCTGCAACAGATGGTCCTATGCCACAAACCAAAGAGCACATCTTGTTGGCTCGTCAGGTAGGTGTACCTCAAATTGTAGTATTTATGAATAAAGTGGATTTGGTAGATGATCCAGAATTATTGGAATTGGTAGAAATGGAAATCCGCGAATTATTGACTTCTTACGGTTTTGATGGTGATAACACACCAATCATTCAAGGTTCTGCTACTGGTGCATTGGTAGGAGAAGCTAAATGGGTAGAAGCAATTGATAAATTAATGGATGCAGTGGATAGCTATATCCCTTTGCCTCCACGCTTGGTTGATCAGCCTTTCTTGATGAGTGTTGAGGACGTATTCTCAATCACTGGTCGTGGAACAGTTGCTACCGGTCGTATCGAAAGAGGTCGTATCAAAGTGGGTGAACCAATTGAAATCGTTGGTTTGATGTCAACTCCCTTAACTTCTACTTGTACTGGTGTTGAGATGTTCAAAAAATTATTGGATGAAGGAGAAGCTGGTGATAACGCTGGTCTATTGCTTCGCGGTATTGAGAAAACTCAAATCCGTCGTGGTATGGTACTTTGCAAACCAGGATCTATCACTCCACACACTGACTTCAAAGGTGAAGTTTATGTATTAAGCAAAGAAGAAGGTGGACGTCATACTCCATTCTTTAACAAATACCGTCCTCAGTTCTATTTCCGTACTACTGACGTAACCGGAGAAGTTGAATTGGCAGCTGGAACAGAAATGGTGATGCCTGGTGACAACACCAACATTACTGTAAAACTGATTCAACCAATTGCAATGGAAAAAGGTTTGAAATTTGCGATTCGTGAAGGTGGCCGTACAGTAGGTGCAGGTCAGGTGACTGAGATTTTGAAATAAGGCGATGAATCCATGAATGAATTTTCATGGTATCTAAAATAGTCAAGAGTCATCGGTCAAATGTCTGTTTTTACGATAGATTTTGACTGATGACTATTGATTTTTCTACGGGCATGGTGCAACGGTAGCATACGGGTCTCCAAAACCTTTGATCTGGGTTCAAATCCTAGTGCCCGTGCTGAATAAGGTTAAAATATTGAAATTATGAACAAATTTTCTGCTTACTTGAGGGACTCATATCATGAGCTTACTCAAAAAGTAACCTGGCCCGGTTGGGACCAATTGACTCAAAGCACGATGATTGTGCTGGGTGCTACTTTATTCATTACAGCAATTGTTGCGGTGATGGACCTGGTAGCCAATTCAGGTATGAAATTTATTTACTCCTTATTTAAATAATGATGGAAGAAAATACAACCATTACTCCAGTAACTGCTACAACACCTCCTGAAAAGGAATCAAAGTGGTATGTGCTTAGAGTAGTAAGTGGAAAAGAACGCAAGATTAAGGAGTACCTTGATAAGGATATCATTCGTAATGGATGGGAAAAAGTTATCAAACAAGTTTTCTTGCCAGTAGAAAAGGTTTATAAAGTGGCCAATGGAAAGAAGGTAATGAGAGAACGTAATTTCTATCCAGGTTATATCATGCTCGAAGTGGGTGATGGTAAGCTGAATGATGATATGATTCAGCATTTAAGCAATATCAGCAATGTAATGCACTTCCTCACCGATGGTAAAGGAAGCAAGGGCAATGTTATTTCATTGAGAAAGGCGGAAGTAAATAAAATGCTGGGTAAGGTAGATGAAATGAGCGATGCAAGTGGTGTTACCATGAGCGAGCCATTTATCATTGGCGAAACCATTAAAATTATTGATGGTCCATTCAATGATTTCAATGGCGTTATTGAAGAAGTACACGATGAAAAGAAGAAACTGAAAGTTCAGGTAAAGATTTTCGGTCGTGCTACACCGGTAGAACTCAATTATATGCAAGTAGAAAAATTATCTTAATAAAAAAATCCATCTCAAATAGATGGATTTTTTGTTGCATGGGCTGGCTTTAATTATTGTAAAGTTTCTTCCAGCCATTTGTAAAATTCATGTTGCCATACCAATGCATCCTGTGCCGTTAAAACCCAGTGATTTTGATCGGGCAAAAAGATGAGCTTACTTTTAATTCCTTTGAGCTGTGCGGCTTGAAATGCCTGTTGGCCCTGTTCAATCGGAACACGATAATCTTTGCCTCCCTGATAAATTAAAATAGGGGTATTCCATTTTGAAACTAAATCACTCGGATTGAATTGAGTGAATGATTTTTGAGCAGCCAAATTTTTCTTGTCCCAGTAGGGGCCGCCCTTGTCCCAGTTTTCAAACCACATTTCGTCGGTTGTGCCATACATACTTCTTAGGTCAAATATACCATCATGTGCAATAAAACTGCGGAAACGGTTTTGGTGAATGCCCGCTAAGTAAAAAACAGAATAGCCGCCATAGCTAGCTCCAATACAACCCAATCTTTTGTTATCGACAAATTTTTCTTTACTCATATTATCAATCGCGGAAAGATAATCCTTCATTACCTGACCTCCCCAATCCTTACTGATTTGTTCATTCCACTTTGTACCATGACCGGGCATGCCTCTTCTATTAGGGGCTACTACAATATATCCATTGGCAGCCATCAATTGTAAATTCCATCGAAAAGAATAAAATTGGGTGAGTGCAGATTGAGGTCCGCCCTGGCAATATAATAGGGTAGGGTATTTTTTATTGGCATCAAAATCGGGCGGATACATGACCCATACTAGCATGTCCTTTCCATCCGTGGTTTTAATCATCCTTCTTTCCGATTTTCCCATACTAAGTGATGCATAAATATCCTCATTCACATGGGTAAGTGCAACCATATTGCCAGTACGGAGATCAACTCGATATAATTCTGCAGCATGATTCATGTCAGTACGGGAAACTATTAATTGATTGCCTGATTGGCCTACAATGCTATTGATATCAAAATCGCCTTTGGTAATTTGTTGGATGACAGGAATGCTTTTGGCAAGGCCCGGATAGCTTACAGAGAACAATTGTAAAGTGCCATCAATCGGGGCATAAAAATAAATTTCTTTTCCATCCAAACTCCAGCGATATCCTTCCACATGAATATCATCTCTTTGTTGCGTAAGATTCAGTTTAGTAAATCCATTGTAAACATATAGGTCTTGCTTATCCGCTTCATAGCCATCTCTATTCATGCTTAGCCAGGCCAGTTCCCCTTTGCTATTAAAAGATGGGTTAATGTCATAGCCCATCATGCCCTCTGTGAGGTTGGTTGTTTTACCTGTTTCAATTTGGTAAGCAAATAAATCGGTGTTGGTACTTAGCGTATAAGCGGTACCGTATTTTTTCTTTGTGCAGTAAATAATTTCTTTGCCATTCGGATTCCAAACAAAATCTTCCGATCCGCCAAAGGGTTTTTGTGGGCAATCAAAGGGTTCATCCTTCATCAAATCAATGGGTTCACCCTGAGTGCCATTGGTAAGCGGTGTTAAAAAAACATGTCCGAATTTGCCATCCTCATATTCATCCCAATGTCTATAGGTAAGATTATCGAAGATGTATACATTGGATTTCGATAATTCGGGGTAGTAGTCTTTTCCCGTAATGTTTTTGATTTTTACATCAGTGCTGCTAATTAAAAATTTGCCATTACTAGAAATCTTGTCGTTTTCTAAAAGACTATCTGGGTTATTAATTTGTACAGGCGTTCCACCGTTGATCGGCAGCATAAATGACTTTCGGTATGTTTTATTCTCTGTTGCGTTAGGGTAGGCTACTGTGTACAAAACAGATTGCCCATCTTTACTAATGCCAATTGCGTTTATGCGTCCCAGTTGCCATAATAATTCAGGCGTCATTTTGTTTTGAGCAAAGCCACTAAAAGCAATTGTTATAGCAAGGAGGGTTAAATATTTTTTCATATTAAATTTTAAAAATGACAAAGCTGAAAGCGTTAGGGGGAATTAATTTATTTAGCTTTTATTGTTTTGGGATAATCTATTACCAATTGACAAAAAGTTTTAACCCCTACAAATAACTGGCTATCATCAATCATGAAATCAGGTGTGTGATGGGGTGGGGCTTTACTCGGATCATTGGCCCTAGGCATTCCGCCAATATAAAAAAAGAAGGCTGGTGCTTTGGTTCCATAGTAACTAAAATCCTCCGCACCAGTTACCCAATTCATCGTACTAACATTCTCTTTACCCGCTGCTTTTTCCAAGGAGGGAGTCATTAGGCTAACCAGTTTAGGATCATTGTAGGTAACCAGTGTTTTGGTATCAAAACTAACTTCAGCTATTGCATTACTGGCTTCTGCAATTTTTTCTGCTGTTTTTTTAATACGATCATGCACATCTGTTTGCATGCCAGCATCCAAAGTTCTAATGGTGCCATCCAATAAACATTCTTCTGGAATAATATTATTGCGTACCCCACTATGAAATTTTCCAACAGTGATGACAACAGGCGCTTTTGTTAAATCCATTTGTCTGCTTACAATATTTTGTAATCCCTCTACAATTTGTGCACCAACACTTATTGGATCAACACCTAACCAAGGTTGACTGCCATGAGAGGACTTCCCTTTTACTTTTATACTAAACCAATCGGCCGCAGCCATAAAAGAGCCTGATTTATATTGAATATTTCCTGCAGGAATCCAGCTCTCTATGTGCATTCCAAAAATAACATCTACGGAGGGGTTATCCATCACGCCTTCAGCAACCATCAAATTAGCACCACCAGTTTCTGTTCCAGGTGCGCCTTCTTCAGCAGGTTGAAAAATGAATTTGATAGTGCCTGCAATATCTTTCTTCAGTTCTGTTAATACTTTGGCAGTACCTAATAACATGGCAATATGAGCATCATGGCCACAAGCATGCATGATGGGTACTCGCTGACCTAGAAACTCACCACTGTCTTTACTGGCAAAGGGAATATTTACTCTTTCTTTTACAGGTAAGGCATCCATATCTGCCCTAAGTGCTATAACGGGACCAGGTTTTCCTCCTTTTAAAATACCCACTACACCTGTTTTGGCAATATTGGTTTGTACTTCTAGTCCTAGGCTTTTTAAATAATTGGCTATTAAATTGGCGGTATTAAATTCCCGGTTACCCAATTCAGGATGCAAGTGAATGGCTCGTCTCCATTCTACCAACTGGGGTTGAGTTTGCAATGACTTTTCTGCAATCAGGGAAGAAATATCCTGTGCCTGTAGGAATGTTGCGAATAGTAAAGAAAAGGTGAGTAAGGCTGTATTTTTAAGCATAAATGGAGTTGTGCAATAAAATTAAGGATAAAAAAATTGGGGCTTAGATTGTTTTTAGTTATTTTAGTTTTTATATTGAGGATTATATTAATTATTAAAACTAAGCGACATGAGAATTAAAATCTACAAACGACTTCGTTATCTTTTGGTTTTTGCTGCAATGTTTTTGCTGAATATTATGAATACTACTAATGCACAAACTACCATTACTACAGAAGCAGGTACGAATTATACTGGTGGTAACGGGGTAAGTGGTAATGCGGCAGTTACATTTGTGGTAGAAAATACCAATGCAGCTGCCATTGTATTAACACAAGTAGATGTGTTTTGGAATACATTAACCGTGACTAGTCCAGTAAATGCTACATTATGGTATACTGCTACTTCGCTTTCCGGTGCGCCCACGATAGCTAGTCCTACTTGGACTTCCATCGCTACAGCGCCAGTAACTATTACCACTGCTGGCTATTATCCTACTTTTTTAGGATTGAGTTTTATAATTCCTGGTAATACCACCTATAGGTTTGCAGTTCAAAATACTTCTGGTATTACCTATAGTGGAACAGCAGGCCCTCCATCTCCCAGTACATTTAGTTCAGGGGGTGTAAACCTTGGTGTGTACAATTACCAAATTACTGCTGCTAATGTTGGATATGGTGGATCCTTCCCAAGTCCTGCTAATAACCCGCGTGCTTTCACCGGCAGAATTACATTTACAAATGCAACTCCTTGTGTTGGTACTCCAGCACCAGGTAATACGATTTCAAATGCAAATCCTGCTTGCCCAAGTGTAAACTTTAATTTGAGTCTACAAAATAGTACAAGTGGAACCGGCGTAACTTACCAATGGCAATCCTCTCCAAATGGATCCACTTGGTCAAATGTCATCGGGGCTACCAATTCAACTTTATCTACTTCTCAAACAGTAGCAACCTATTACCGTTGTAATGTTACTTGTAGTGGAAATACCACTACAAGTAACCCATTACAGGTTACTATGAATGCAGTTAATAACTGTTATTGTAATTCAGGTGCAACCAGCCCAGCAGATGAAGATATTTTTAATGTCACTGTTGGAACATTGAATAACACATCTACTTGTGCTTCTGTAGGCCCTGGTCCTGGTTCTGCCCTAAATCTTTATTCCAATTATACATCTGGCACAGGTGCTCCTGCTGCTCCTTTATTAGGACAAGGTAGCTCGGCTCCATTCTCAGTTGAAGTAGGAACTTGTGGAGGAAACTGGAGTAATAGCGTAGGTATATTTATCGACTTTAATCAGAATGGTGTTTTTGATGTGCCGTCTGAAAGAGTATATTTATCTGCAGCTACCACTTCTGGTCCGCATATTGAATCTGGAACTATCGCTGTTCCTGCTGGTGCAACTTTAGGTGTAACAAGGATGCGTGTAATTTCAGCGGAAACTGCACCTGCCAATATTGTCCCTTGTGGTGCCTCTTCATCTTGGGGTGAAACAGAAGACTATTTAGTGAATATTGTTTCTTGTGTTGTTGGAGCCTTTACTACTCAACCAAGTCCTTCAACTATTTCTTGTGGATTAAATACTTCGTTTACTGTAGCAGGCAATGGTACTGCTGCTGCTTTCCAATGGCAGGAAAATACCGGTGCTGCTTGGATTAATATCAGCAATGGAGGCATTTATAGTGGAGCAACTACTACTACCTTAACGCTTACTGCTGTGCCTCCTAGTTATACTGGCTATCAATACCGTTGTGTATTAACTGGCACATGTACACCAGCAACTAATTCAAATGCTGCAACTTTAACTGTTACACAACCACCAGCACCATCAATCTCTCCGGCACCACCGGTAAGTATGTGTTTGGGTACTCCCATTGCTCTAAATATTACAACAGCAGGTGGCTTTGGAGCTCCTGTTACTGTAACGTTCCCATCCACCACACCATTGAATCTGGCAATTCCTGAGAACGTAGCAGGGGTTAGTCATACACTGGCTGTGTCAGGTATTCCAATTGGAGCAGTTATCACTAATGTAAGTGTAACAGTAAATATTCCACATACTTGGGTTAGTGATTTGATGCTTAATCTGAAAGCCCCTAATGGAAGTGTATTGAATTTATCTAACTTAATTGGAGCAACCAACCGTTCAGGCGCCAACTTTACTAATACCGTATTTAGTTCAACTAGTGCCACAACATTGGTATCTGGTGCTGCTCCATATACTGGCACATTCAAGCCAGATGGTAATGTAGGAGCTACCGGAGCATTTGGTGTACCTGGAGGCCCTACAGGGTTCCTTCCAACAGTAGCCAGCTTTGCGGGTCTGACCTCAACACCAAATGGTAACTGGACGATTGCTATGTATGATGCAGGTCCTCCAGATGTTGGTCAACTTGTAAACTGGACTGTATCCATTACTTATACTCCAATTGTTCCTGTACAAGGTGCTTGGACACCTGTAACAGGTTTATTTACCAATGCAGGTGGAACAGTTGCATATACTGGAGGATTAGCCTCTACTGTATTCGCTGCACCAGCTACTAATACCACCTATTCGGTTACATATACGATTGGAGGTTGCAATTCTCCTGCTACATTAATTCCTGTAACTGTAAATACTCCGATAAATATTACAGCACAACCTGTAAACAAATCAGTATGTACCGATAAATCAACCAGCATTGCTGTTACAGCAACAGGAACTAACCCATTATATCAATGGCAGGTAAGTACAACAGGTGCTGCAGGTCCATGGACCAATGTTGCCAATGGCGTTAATTATGCAGGAACAACTACCAATACTTTAGCGATCAATAATCCTCCTACAAGTTGGAATACGAATCAATATAGGGTAGTGGTTACTGGCGCTGCTCCTTGTGGTGCTGTTAACTCTAATCCAGCCATTTTAACTGTATATGCATTGCCAACGGTTGGCCTGACTGCTTCTCCTTATACCAGCTTATATCCAGGTTTAAGAACTACTCTATCAGCTACATCTAATCCTACTGGAGCCAATTATGTTTGGTTATTGAATGGAGGTCAGATTGCATCTGGAACAGCATCTAGTTGGATAGCCGATATTGATGGATTAGGTACTTATCAGACAAGAGTTACTGATATCAATGGTTGTATAAACACATCAAATGGTGTGTCTATTTTGGATTCTGTTTCTGGTAAAGTGTTTATTTATCCTAGCCCGAATAATGGGGTGTTCCAAGTACGATATTATAGCGTAAAAGGTAATGAAGTACCAAGAAGCCTAGTCATTTATGACAGCAAAGGAGCCAAGGTATTTACACAGACCTATACGGTAGGTCGTCCTTATGACAAAATGAGCGTCAATATGGGCACCGCTCCAACAGGTGTTTATAGAGTGGAATTGTCAGACAGAAATGGTAAGCGTATTGCTACCGGAACTGTTATGATTGTTAAATAAAATTTCATTCATATTTAATTAAAAATCCCCCT
>CAIOIZ010000007.1 GCA_903858475.1 uncultured Bacteroidota bacterium | reverse complement strand
CGTGTGGTGACCATACTCTCACATTCATTTTTGTAGCACCTGCTGCAAATGGAATATTGCTGCTAAATCCTGTTTGGAATGAAGCGGCATTTACTGCAGTAACAGTTGTACCTGCCCATAACTCGGCTGTATTGGTCTTAATTACTTTAGCTACTTTATTACTAGCAAGTGTTGGATCAGTAACAATACTTGATTGCTCTGCACCTCCAAATCCTACTACTCCATAATCTACTGTTGCGTCATCAAACGTAACGGGCAAGTTCATTTGGGTAAGCGTTGCGGGAGTACTAGAAATCAATCTAACATCATCAAACAAAAAAGTAAAATTAGCCGTACCATCCCCCATGGTTCCATTATCAAAAATAAAAACCAACTTTTGATATTGATTAGAGGTTGAAATTGTACTATAATCAAAACTTAGATCTTCCCAGGTATTGGCCAATGTTGTGGTAGCTTCTTTTTCATAATAAATTGCTGCATCAGTTGCATTTTCTACTTTTAATAAAAGCTTGGCACCAATTCTTGGTGAGTACACTTTTACTTTGAATGTTTTATTAACAGAGAAATCAATGGGCACATCTAATTGTATCCAACTACCACCCCAAGTTTGACCTGCACTTTTAATCATGCGTGCCACATTAGCACTAGTATTGATACCAGCAATTTGCGTATTAGCTATTTTCACTGTAGCACCACCATCAAAATTGGTAAACGTATAGTTTGCAGTGAGCGATTCAAAATCCAAGGGCAAACTAGGCGCTTGTGCAAATGAAAAGGCAGTTACAAATAAAACTGAAAAAAATAAAAAGAAATTTTTCATACTCAAAATTTTATGGCCAAAGAATTATGCTATTATTTGACCTTTTATAAAAATTAACTATTGGTTGTAATCGTTAATAGTAAACAGGTGTTTTTCGAATAATTACTATTGAGGAATCATTCTATAAACCCTCACATAATCAACTTGCATTGTTGCAGGGAAAATGGTATTGTCCACGCCTTGCACTCCTCCCCAATTACCGCCAACAGCAATATTCAATAGTAAGTGTTGTTTTTTATCAAAAGGCCAAACAGTATACCCTTTACCCTCATTAACAAATTCAAAATATTTAACACCATCGATGTAACTACGAATAGAATAGGGCGTCCATTCAGTTGTATATACATGATAGGCGTCGGTAGCGTCAGCAATTATTTTATTAGCAGACTTTTGAGTATTGCGCATTCCATTGTATGCAGAAGTATGAATGGTACTATGTACATTGTTTGGATCGTATCCAACATGTTCCATTATATCAATTTCACCAGAAGCTGGCCAAGTGCCATAATCCTGATCGGTTGGCAACATCCAAATGGCAGGCCAAGTACCACGACCTTTTGGAAGTTTTGCACGCACTTCAAATTTTCCGTACAAGAAATCTCCTTTGCCTTTAGTTACCATTCTAGCAGAAGTGTATTCACGTCCAGAGAAATTTTCTTTTTTAGCAGTAATGGCTAATTCGCCACCAGCAATTGTTGCATTTCCAGCATTGGTATAATATTGCAATTCATTATTACCCCAACCAGAACCTCCGATATCATAACTCCACTTTGCCAAATCAGGAGCGCTTCCAGTACTAAAATTATCTTCCCACATTGGAGTGGTTTCAAATGTCCAGTTTTTATCAATGGGAGGAGTAGTAGGCACTACTGTAGGTATGTCTTTTTTGTCGGTACAGCTAAATAGGGCCGTCCACATTATCAGTATAATAGAATACATTTTTATTATTTTAAACATGATTAAATTATTTATTATTATAAAATAAATTTGAATTGAAATACTGTTCCAGATCCATTACCTGCTCGTAAAACCATTGAATTACTAGTTATTGAAATAATCCTGTACATATTTTCAGTCGGCACATCGGTAGTGCCTATAAAAATCGCAGGAGGGGCAGATGGCAACTGTATGGTAGCAATACCTGCTACACCACCAGTAACTGGTCCAAATACATAAGAAGCATTATAAGAACGGTCGGCACCACAGTTATAATTAGGCGCAATATTGCCACCATTAAAAGTAGATCCAGCCGCATTATAAGCAACTGTATTTCCAACAGAGAAAGTGTAACGGTCATCTATTTGACAAGGGTCAATGAGTCCACCTCCAAAATACTGAGCTGGATTTGATTCTGTACCAACAATAATTGCATTTGCACCTGGTGTTGGATCTAATCTCCAAGCCTTACTACTACCCCCATTCAACAATAGATTAATATCTGCAAGTGTTAATGTAACTACTTTCTTCAATTTGATTTCAAGCCTTTGTCCGCCAGTACCTGTTAAAATGCCACGAAGAGTCATTTTAGTATCTGTATAAGAAGCAACGGTGTATTTATTATTATCTACTAAATCGGTGGTACCTATAAAAGGTTTTGAACCACCTGCTACCACATTGTCTAATATAATTTCAGGTAATTGTCCTGGCTTACTAACCACTTTATATTTTTGTGCATTGGCTTTTGGTGCTTGGCAACTGTAGCCAGCCTGTACATCAAAAGTTTGTCCTTTTGCATCGTATTCCAATTTACCATCAGCAAAAAAAGTATAGAGGTCATCTACTTGACAACCGGTAGCTGCACCTGCGAAAAATACTTGGGAGCCATCAGGTGATAATACCTTGATTGCATCTGCATCGGTGCTCCATGTCCAAACAAAATTATTACAGCCGGTAAGCTTGTTAAAGAAATCATTCTGGCAAGCGTCCACTACAAATATTCTTTTTGAAATGGTGCTATTGCCGTTGGTACCAACTGTAATTAACTTGACAATATATTCCCCTCCAATTGAATATTGATGTACAGGATTTTTTAGTGATGACAAAGCAGAATTGTCACCAAAATCCCATTGGTATTGAAGTGCTTCTTTACTTGCGCTAGTAAAACTTACTGTATAAGCAAAAGGCAAACTGTCTTGCAAAGGAATAATTTGATACGTAAATTCAGCTTCGGAAGCCGAACCATTTAGTTCAAGATTATTTTTCTTGCATTGAACTAAGACACTACTCAATGCAATGAGTAAAACGGAAAATATTATAACAATTTTTTTCATACAAAGAATTTAAAAAGTTTATTAATACCCATCATTTTGTGTCAGGTTTGGATTCTTATCCCGCTCGCCTTGTGGAATTGGCATATATCGATGTTTGGCCTGAATATTAGTCTTACCTGCAGCTCTCATAACTGTTAAAAAATAAGTTGGGTCAGGATGACGTAATAAATCATACCATCTATGCATTTCAAAAGCAAATTCTAGTCTACGTTCTTTGTACACTGCAGTCAGCCATTGTGCATCCGATAGTCCGGTAGCTAAGGCTGGCAATCCTGCTCTTGCTCTTACTTGATCAATAGCTGCTTTACCCAAGGTTGGTCCTGCTGCTTCTGCATATACTAAAAGTACTTCTGCATAACGCATGATAGGTACATTTAGAGCACAAGTCCAACCACCATTATCACCTAATGTATTTGCAACGGGTACGAAATATTTTTTTACGTTTAATCCCATAGGAGAACCTACTAAAGAAGCCGGCTGTGTATAGGAACCATAGGTGTCACCTGGAATCCACATAGAAGCATTTCTTCTTTTGTCGGTGATGGTACTATAAGCAACTCCTGACTTGTCGTAAGTATCAATAAAGTTTTTAGTAGGTACATTCCAGCCATAACCAGATGACTGTACAATATCTTGTGCACGAGGTGCAAAGAAGGTATTCATTTTTTGACCTGCACCATAATCGCTCCATTGTCCGCCACCACTGCGATATTGAACTTCAAAAAGCGATTCCTTTCCGTTTTCGTTTTCTAATTTAAAATTATCACCATAGTCAGTCCACAAATCGTAACCATACAATGCTTTGTTATCTATTACTTCTTTTGCTTTCGCCGCTGCATTTGTTTTATCGCCGGTTGTTAAATAAACACTGGCCAATAATCCTTTTGCAGTACCAGCAGTGGCACGTCCTTTATTATCGCCTACATAGGTATTGGGTAGCAATGTTTCTGCTACTTTTAAATCAGCAATAATTTGGTTATAAACATCTTGTTTGCTAGATCTAGTAATCGTTGAGGACTGATCGGCGGTAATTACATTTGTATACAATGGAATATCACCAAATACTCTTACTAAATGGTAATAATACAAAGCTCTCAAGAATCGTCCTTCTCCAATACTTCTATTGCGAGTACTTGCATTCATTACAGGCACTAGTGGTACTCTTTCAATAACAAGATTGGCTCTTAAAATACCATAATAGCATTGTGCCCACATCGTATTAATAATAGGATTAAAAGGAGTAACGTTGAAATTGTCTAACTCTGCCGTTTCCAATCCATCTCCACCACCACCTCCACCGAGGTCGCAATCATCGCTCATAATATCTCCAAAATGCCATGCAGATCCGTTATAGATAGCAGACAATGGAGTATAAGTGGCATTGACGGCTGCAATGGCTTCTGCCTCTGTTTTATAAAAATTATCTACTGAGTTAATTGGTATAGTTGGCTCAATAGTTAACAAACTTTTTTTACACTGTGTAAAAAACAATGCTATAAAAAAAAGAATGATGTAAGGACTTAAAAATATTTTTTTCATAATCGATTAATTTTATTGAATTAAAAATCAACAGTAACACCTACTAATAATGTTCTTGCCTGAGGATAAAAACCTAAATCAACCCCTCCTCCTATTTCAGGATCCATTCCTGAATAATTGGTAAGCGTTATGAGATTTTGTGCACTCAGATATAGTTGTGTCTTTTTAAGTTTCATTCTGTCAGCCCACTTAGTGGGAATTGTATAAGCAAATCGAACATTTTTAATTCTCAAATAAGAACCATCTTCTACAAAGCGGTCTGAAACACGATTATTTCCATTGGGATCATTCAATGTAAGCCTTGGCATTTTAGAACTAGTACCTGCAGCTGTCCAACGACCAATAACATCATTGGAATAATTTCCATTACTTACACCACCTTCAGTATACCAGCGACTAAAATTCAGTACTTTATTACCCTGAGAACCTTGAACAAAAACAGATAGCTCAAAGTTTTTGTAAGTAAATGTATTGGTTAAGCCATAAGTAAATGTGGGGTTGGCATTCCCGATATTGGCACGATCTTGATCGTTGATGATGCCATCTCCATTAATATCTTTGAATTTAATATCACCAGGTGCTGTACTGGTTGTAGGATCGGTGCCTGCAGTTTGAACCGCATGTGCAGCTACTTCAGCCCATGTTTGGAAAATACCTTCTGTTACAAATCCATAAAAATAATTGGCCGGTAATCCCTGGGTGGTACGAAGACTACCACCAGTAATTCTTGTAAACCCATTATCTAGTGGTGCAGCTAATCCCAATGAAACTACTTTGTTTTTATACGTACTTAAAATGGCATTTGCATTCCAATTGAACTCATTATGAGTAACAATTTTACCATTCAAGCTAATATCAATACCACGATTTTGAAGTGTACCTGTATTAAAAGGAACTGATTCATACGTACCAGAAACAAATGGCGGAGCTACATAAAGAATAAGGTCTTTAGAACGGCGTTGATACACATCCACTGAAAAACCTAAACGATTTCCCAGCACACTTCCATCAAAACCAATATCCAATTGTTCATTCTTTTCCCATTTGATATCAGGATTGTAAGAACGACTAGGAGCAGCACCACCAACTACACCACCAGAACCACTAGAGTTGCCAAAAGTGTATTGAAAGCTTTGGTTAATACTTTGCAAGTATGCATTGGCCGCTACATTTGGATTGCCTGTATAACCAAAACTTGCTCTCATTTTAAATTCATCTACCCACTTTATATTTTGCATAAATTTCTCTTGACTTAAACGCCAAGCGGCAGATATAGAAGGGAAAATGGCAAATTTATTTTTAGGAGCAAAATTGGAACTTCCATCTCTACGAACAGATATGCCCAAGAAACCACGGTTATCATAATCGTAATTGACTCTACCAAAATAAGACATCAAGCGACTATTCACTCCATCTTCTGCACCATTATAGGTTTGAGAAATATCAGTTGGTCTGAAAATAACATCATTTAATACAGGAATATTCTGCGTGAAATTTCCTCCTCTTCCTGCTACAACATAAGAATATTTATTCTCTTGAAAAGTATAACCAGCAACTGCATTTATTTTATGCTTTTTCCAAAATGATTTATCATAAGTAAGGGTATACTCTGCTAAGTAATCGGGATACAAACCTTTTTGTACAGAGTAGCCAGTTTGAATAAATGGTCTGCCACCTGTAGAAGGAGTAGCTGGACTGAAATTATTAATTTCTTGATAATTAAAGTCGCCGCCAAACATCGCTTTGAACTTCAATTCCTTCATCAAATTAATTTCAGTGTAAATATTACCACTTATACGATACTTGATGTTTTTGTTGTGAGGCACTTCTAATTGGTAAATTGGATTGGGTTCGTTAAAACCATCCGTACTACCATTTCCACCAGCATAAGTACCATCCGTATTTCGAGGCTGAACCGTTGGAGGAGCTGTTTGAGCTAAGAGTACAATACTATTAAAAGCAGTATAAGTATCAGTTCCATGTTCAATGAACTTACTCATTGAAAGAGAATTGCCAATTTTAATCTTACTATTTACTTTCACATCACCATTAAAACGAAGATTGAAACGTTCGTAATCTGTTTTATATAAGATGCCATCTTGTTTAAAATAACCAGCAGAAATTAAATATTGAGCTTTATCTGATCCACCAGTTGCAGTAAGGGTTACATTTTGCATAGCTGCCCTTCTGAAAATTTCATTCATCCAGTTAGTTCCTTTTCCAAACTGATTTTCAATAGCATTAAAATCAGCCAATTTAGCAATGGGGGTTAATCCACTGGCAATCCTTGCTTCTGTATTTAAGATGGCGTATTCCCTTGCATCCAACATGGTAGGTAATTGCCAAGCTTGTTGAATACCTCTATATATATCTACTGTTAATCCAGATTTTCCAGCCTTACCACGTTTAGTGGTAATCATTATTACACCATTCGATGCCCTAACACCATAAATAGACGCCGCAGCGGCATCTTTTAATACATCTATGGATTCAATCTCTCCAGTACCAAATGAGTTCAATACATTATCCGATTGTTGATCGGGTAAAGGATATCCATCAATTACAATCAATGGGTTGTTAGTTCCCGTTAAGGAAGAGATACCACGAATTTTAATACCAGTACCACCAGTACCACCTGGTGCACCACTACCTTGTACAATGGTAACACCCGAAACCCTACCCTGCAAAGCCTGCGCCGCATCTGCTACAGGAGCAGCGGTGATTTCTTTAGCAGAAATAGAGGATATAGAAGTAGACAAATCCCTTCTTTTTTTGGCACCATAACCAATTACTACTACCTCATTCATGCTTTTATTAGCATCTTCCATCTGTATAAGGATTGGAGTAGCAGTATTTACTTTATACTCCACGGCTCCCATACCAGTATAGGTGAAAACTAAAGAAGCACCTTTTTGAATGGAAATAGAAAAATTTCCACTTGCATCTGTAACTACGGAATTTTTGGTGCCCTTAACATTTACTGTAGCGCCAACCAGCGGGTCGCCTGTTGTCTTGCTTTTAACACTACCTGAGGCATTTAGATTTTGTGCATATGCTTGGTGGAGAAAAGTTCCCAAAAAAAATCCAAGGCATAGCAATGAGACTTTTAATTTCATACAGCAGTCGTTTAGTGAAAGAAAAATGGAAAAAATCGAAATGTAAAACTAGAGTATACCACAACAAATAAAAAATTTATATCCACTTCATTACTACATCAATTAGCTCAAAACCCTTTATTTACAGGTATTTTGACTACATCAATACTACATCAATCAATTTTGTTTACCTTCACAGCTCAAAAATGGGGCATGCGTAAAACAATTCTGATTCTTGTCTGCTTTCCTCTTAGTATTTTTTGCCAAAATACCATTGGTTTTCCAGAAGTACTCAATTATTCCAAGCAATCTTATAGTGCTGGATTACAAAATTGGGATATCAAGCAGGATAAGAATGAGATCATATATATCGCCAATAATGAAGGCTTATTAAGCTTCGATGGCAGGTACTGGAACCTCTACCCCTTGCCCAACAAAACCATTGTGCGGTCGGTAGAAGTTGGGGTAGATAATAGAATATATGTAGGTGGGCAGGACGAACTGGGTTATTTTACCCCCGCTCCCAATGGGGTACTTCAATACCATTCATTAACAGAATTGATTCCAGCCAAAGACAGGTCATTTGGCGACGTTTGGGACATTGTAACTTTTAATAAGAACATTTTCTTCCGGTCGACCAATAAAATATTCAGACTTACCGATGGGCAGATGACCACCTACTTCGCTCCTTCTGAATGGTCGTATTTGGGATTATGTAATGGGCAACTCTATGCGCATGACTACCAAACAGGTATTATGCAACTCGAAAACGAGGTAATGAAACCGGTATTTGCCAAAAATGTATTGACGAAAAATGACCCGGTTACAGGTATTATGTCAATCCAAAAAGACAGTGCCATTATTTCCACCTTAAAAAATGGACTTTACCTATTCGCAGAATCAGGTATCTCAAAACTACCGTCCTCAAGCAATCAGGTATTTGAAAGCAATAGAATTTATGCATCTATAGCCATTAATGCAGACTGGCTAGCATTGGCAACCAATAATAATGGTATTTATATTATTGATCACAAAGGAAATATTATCCAAAATTTTTCCAAAACAGAAGGTTTACAAAACAATAATGTGCTTTGTATTTTCTTAGACAATCAGGACAATTTATGGCTAGGACTTGATGACGGGATTGATTTGATTGCCTATAATAGTGCCATTAAACAAATCAATCCCAATTCGCAGGATGGTGCAGGCTATGCTGCCATCATAAATGACAAGCATCTTTATTTAGGCACTTCCAATGGACTCTATTCCGTATTACTGCAAGAACTGAATGACCTTAGTTACAGCAAAGGCAATTTTGTACCGGTTAATAATACGAAGGGACAAATATGGAATCTTTCAGAAATCAACAACCAGGTGCTACTAGGCCATCACGAAGGTGCTTTTGTTATAAAAAACAATACCGCTATCCCAATTTCTCTACGACCCGGCGCTTGGAACTTCTCTCCCTTATCAACCACATTGCCATCCGCTCAAATTATTTCCGGTGTTTACAATGGCATCAATATTTTCGATTATAGCAATGGTAACATCAGCTTTAAACAAGAAATAAAAGGATTTAATGAATCTTCTAGGTTTGTGGCCATTGATAAAGATGCTGCTATTTGGGTATCACATCCTTACCATGGTGTATATAAAATAATCAAAAACAAAGATGACAGCTATACAACGTCTGCCTATACCGACAAAAATGGCTTACCTGCTTTATTAAATAACCATGTATATAAAATAAAAAATGAAGTAGTCTTTGCTACCGAAAAAGGTATTTATAATTACAATCAAGATAAAGACAGATTTGAGCCATCCCCTTTTTACCAAAAACTTTTTGGCAATCAAAGTATCCGCTATTTAAAAGTCGACTTTTCGGGGAATATCTGGTTCATTCATGAAAAAACTTTGGGCGTTGCTGATTTTTCTGGCAAAGAGCCCACCATTATCTACCTACCCGAGCTAAGCAATAAAATGCTCAGTGGATTTGAATTTATTTACCCAGTAAATGAAAATAATATTTTCTTAGGGGGCGAAAAAAGATTCTTTCACATCAACTATGAAAAGTATAAAAAAATAACGCGCAATCTTCAAGTACGAATAAGAACTGTGAGAATTATTAGCAAAACAGATAGTCTTTTATATGGAGGATATTTTACAGATGTCAATGAAAAACAAGTTCAAGAAAAGAATGCTTTTCCTGAAATAGCCAATAAATGGAAAACCATCCGATTTGAATTTGCTTCTTCGCTTTTTGCCTATGAATCGAATTTAATGTACAGTTTTAGATTAAAGGGATTTGATCAAAATTGGTCGGAATGGACAAAGCGAACTGAAAAAGAATACACGAATTTGCCTGAAGGGAAATATACATTCGAAGTAAAAGTTCGTAATAATCTAGGAATTGAATCAGCCACAGCAACTTACTCTTTCAATTTGCTCCCTCCTTGGTATCGTTCTACCTGGTCGATATTAATTTATTTTTTATTAATTATTGCCGGTGTCTATTTTATTTACAAATGGCAAACAAAGAAATTTGAACAACAAAAGTTAAAACACGAAGAAGAACAAAACAGACTGCTGTACATTCATGATTTAGAATTAAGCAAAACTGAAGCTGAATTGATTGCCCTTAGAAATGCAAAATTGGAAGCAGAAATAAATTTTAAAAACTCTGAACTGGCTACCTCGGCCATGCACTTGGTGAAAAAAGGGGAGCTAATAACTAAAATAAAGGGCGACCTATCACAAGTAATAAAAGGAGCTGAAAGTCCACATTCATCAACTGACTTAAAGAAGATGATTAAAACCCTTAGTGAAGATGATAATATGGATAAAGAGTGGGAACAGTTTGCCAAACACTTTGATAAAGTACACAGTGATTTTTTAGGGGAATTAAAAATCAAACACCCTGCTATTACCCCCAATGAACTTAAGCTTTCTGCTTACCTGCGTATGAATTTATCCACTAAGGAAATTGCTCAGTTGATGAATATATCTGTGAGAGGAGTAGAAATTAGTAGGTATAGGCTTAGAAAAAAATTGCAGATCCCTACTGAGAAAACTTTGTTTGATTACTTAATTGGCATCAAAGCTTCCCAATAAATACAGTATTCTAATTAGGGCAACCAATTGCAATAGTATATATCCAACATAATTTTTTGTAAACAGAAAATAATCAAGTGAAATCAAATTCTTATACAATAAAAAAAGCTATCTATAGTATAGGTATCCTTTTACAAATTCTTTCTATCAATCAACAAGCGCAAGCCCAACATAAAACGATTGATCAAAAAGTAAATGCAGTTTTGAAACAAATGACACTGGTAGAAAAAATCGGGCAGTTGAATCAATACAATGATGATTGGCAAGCCACAGGTCCGGTAACACTTGATTCTACCAAGGCAGAGCAAGTTAGAAATGGAATGATTGGCTCTTTACTGAATTGTGTAGGTACCAAAAGAACACGTAAATGGCAAGAGATTGCTATGCAATCAAGATTGAAAATACCCCTATTATTCGGACAAGATGTGGTGCATGGCTATAAAACAACCTTTCCCATTCCTTTAGCAGAAGCTTGTAGTTGGGATCTTCCGGCAATGGAATCAGCAGCTCGAGTGGCAGCTGTAGAAGCTAGTGCAAGTGGCATACACTGGACTTTTGCCCCCATGGTAGATATAGCCAGAGATCCACGCTGGGGCAGAGTAATGGAAGGCGCGGGTGAAGATCCTTATTTAGGTTCCAAAATCGCTTACGCAAGGGTGAAAGGATTTCAAGGGAAAAACTTAGGCGACACCAATGCAGTGATGGCTTGTGCAAAACATTTTGCAGCCTATGGTGCAGCCATTGGAGGCAGGGATTATAATTCAGTGGACATGAGTGATCGCTTATTATGGGAAGTATACCTCCCTCCTTTTAAAGCCGCTCTGGATGCAGGGGCTGCTACTTTCATGAACTCTTTCAATGATTTAAATGGAATACCAGCTACCGGTAATCGATACCTGCAAAGGGAGATCCTTAAAGGCAAATGGGGTTTCAAAGGTTTTGTTGTGAGTGATTGGGGATCGATCGGTGAAATGATTAACCATGGCAATGTTAAAAATGAATATGAAGCAGCTTTATCCGCCATCACTGCCGGAAGCGATATGGATATGGAAAGTCGTTGTTATAAAAATAATTTGACCCAATTGTTAGCAGATAATAAAATAAATATTTCACTAATTGATGATGCTGTAAAAAGGATTTTGAAAAAGAAATTTGAAATGGGCTTATTTGAAGACCCCTTTAAATTCTGCAATGCACAAAGAGAAGAAGCTGCACTAAACAATACAACCCACACCGCAAATGCCAGAGCAATGGCTGCCAAAAGTATCGTGTTACTTAAAAACGAAAACCAACTATTGCCTCTTTCAAAAAATTTAAAAAAGATTGCTTTCATTGGCCCCTTGGCAAAAGCAGTAAAACAAAACAAAGGTTTTTGGGATGTGGAAGTACCTGGTGTAGATTCTACTTTTATTGTTTCACAATGGCAGGGCTTGCAAAACAAAGTTGGGATTAATACACAGTTATTATATGCCAAGGGCTGTGATATTGAAGGGGACGATAAATCGGGATTTGATGAAGCCATTGCAATGGCCAACCAAGCTGAAGTGGTCATTTTAAGTATTGGGGAAAGAAGAGATATGAGTGGAGAAGCAAAAAGCAGAAGTAATATTGGAATTCCTGGTGTACAGGAAGAACTCTTGGAAGCCCTCCTAGCAACAGGCAAACCGGTAGTGGTATTAATAAATGCAGGCAGACCGCTGGTATTTAATTATACTGCCGACCATGCACCAGCCATATTGTACACTTGGTGGTTAGGTTCCGAGGCTGGCAATGCCATTGCTGATGTGCTTTTTGGAGATTATAATCCTGCGGCAAAATTAGCGATGAGTTTCCCCAGAACAGTTGGACAAATACCCATTTATTATAGTCATTTCAATACCGGCAGACCTGCTACCAATGATAATGATCGCTTTTACAACTCCTCTTACAACGACCTTTCTATTTATCCAAAATATGCCTTTGGGTATGGCTTAAGTTATACTAGTTTCGAATACAGCGGCCTTACCTTGAATAAAAAGAAAATGAAGGCAACTGAAACTATTCAGGTATCGCTAACCGTTAGCAATACTGGCCAATACGACGGTGAAGAAATTATACAACTATATCTTCACGATAAAGTAGGCTCATTGGCAAGGCCGGTAAAGGAATTGAAAGATTTTGCAAAAGTCTTTTTAAAAGCCGGCGAAAAAAAGACCATCCAGTTTTTTATCAATCAAGATAAACTGTCTTTCTATAATCAATTATTGCAACGGGTAGCAGAGCCAGGCGAATTTGAGTTGATGATTGGTGCATCAGCAGAAGACATTAAATTAAAAGACAGTTTTGAATTAATAAAATAACAATGCCTTTCTTGTTGAATTTCAATATAGCATCTTTCGTAATCTTAACATTTTGTGTTAGTAAATATTTTATTTGCTATACCTATTTAGATTTTACATTAACATTGCCAAGTAAAAATAAAATATAGTATGAATAAACTGAAATACTGGTTAAAAGCACTCCCGCTTGGATTGGCGATAAAAATTCGGCTATTGCGAACTTTTAAAAAACTTATTGGCCTACCCAATGAATTGTATTATTCACAAACTGGAGAAGATATATTAATCTATCATTTACTAAATGAAGCAAAAAAAGGTTTTTATATTGATGTAGGCTGCCACGACCCAATTCGAATTTCCAATACATTTAGTTTATACCTACTTGGATGGAATGGAATAAATATTGATGCAGATAAAAATGTAATGCAAAAAGT
>CAIOIZ010000006.1 GCA_903858475.1 uncultured Bacteroidota bacterium | reverse complement strand
GTGGCAATCCTGATGGTACACTGGTTAATGGTGTTGCACATTATCTATTAAAGCAAAACCCTTCATTGGATGAAAATGAATTATCAAGGTTTGGCTTGGTACATCGGATTGATAAAAATACCACCGGATTATTGGTAATGGCCAAAACCCCCAAGGCAATGAATGATTTAGCCAAACAATTTTTTAATCATACTGTTCATCGTAGGTATATGGCATTGGTTTGGGGTGATTTTGAGGAACAGGAAGGTACCATTCGTGGACATGTTGGACGACATCAACGGTTTAGAAAATTATTTACTACCTACCCAGATGGAGAACATGGTAAAGAAGCTGTTACACACTATAAAGTCTTAGAATCTTTTAACTATGTAACACTAGTTGAATGCAGATTGGAAACAGGTCGTACGCATCAGATTCGGGTACATATGCAACATAAAGGGCATCCCTTATTTAATGATGATTTTTATGGAGGCGATAAAATAGTAAAGGGTACTGTTTTTACTAAGTACAAGCAGTTTGTTGAAAATTGTTTTGATTTATGCCCACGACAGGCTTTGCATGCAAAGGAACTTGGGTTCACTCACCCAACCACTAGAAAAGAAATGTTTTTTTCAAGTGAAATACCTGCAGACATGCAAGCCGCTATTGATAAATGGAGAAAATATATTGGTACCAAACAATAGTACTTAGTTGCATTTTATTGATTTTACCTTATTATTCATCAGCTTTTGATTGGTAAAAGTTTTTCACTTGCTGATACATCAAATTGATTTTGTCTTTTTATTTGATAAAATGGTGTTCCCAAAAATAAAAGCATGTTGTATTTGTTACGAATCTAAGAAATTGCTTTTGTAAGCTGTATTCGCTTGCAAATTCTCATTAAAAATAAATCACCTACCTTTGCAGTTCTCCACATTATAAACACGGCAAGTTGTAAGCCGGTGGTATTTTTAAATCAATTGCTGATTCAGAGCCTGCAACATCTTTGCCAGCCTTATTAAATAATTATTCATTTCATGGAATTCAGAAATTTAGCGCTTATAGAGCCTATACTCAGGGCTTTAGCCGATGAAGGCTATACGCACCCTACCCCTATTCAACAACAAGCCATTCCCTTTGTCTTGCAAAAAAGAGATTTATTGGGATGTGCACAAACAGGCACAGGAAAAACAGCCGCGTTTGCCATTCCTATTTTGCAAGAATTGTATTTGCTTAAACAACCCATTCCTGGTATAAAAGTTTTAATTCTAACGCCTACGCGTGAACTAGCTATTCAAATTGATGAAAGTTTTGCAGCTTACGGAAAATATACGGGCATCACCCATACAGTGATTTTTGGAGGTGTATCACAATTACACCAAACCAATGCATTAAAAAAAGGAGTAGATATTTTAGTGGCTACGCCTGGTAGATTATTAGACTTAATGAGTCAGGGATTTATCAATTTGAGGCACTTGCAAATATTTGTTTTAGATGAAGCCGATCGTATGTTGGATATGGGGTTTATTCACGATGTTAAAAAAGTGATTGTGCGGTTACCAGATAAAAGACAAACCTTGTTTTTCTCTGCTACCATGCCATTAGAAATTCAGAAATTGGCCAATGTATTATTAACCAATCCTGCAAAGGTGGAGGTAACGCCTGTTTCCTCTACGGTAGACGCCATTGAACAATGTTTATTTTATGTAGACAAGGGAGATAAGAATAAATTGTTATTACACTTGCTGCAAAATGAATTAATTGATAATGCGTTGGTATTTACCCGTACAAAACACGGGGCCGATAAAGTGGTAAAAGTTTTGCATAAAGAAGAAATTACGGCCGCTGCTATTCATGGAAATAAATCGCAAAATGCAAGACAAAACGCATTGTCTAGTTTTAAAAATGGTGCTATCAGAGTATTGGTAGCTACTGATATTGCTGCCCGGGGAATTGATATCGATGATTTATCGCATGTTATCAATTTCGAATTGCCAGAAATACCTGAAACCTATGTGCATCGTATAGGAAGAACTGGACGAGCTGGCAATACTGGAATCGCATTGTCATTTTGTGATGCCAATGAAAAGACGGAATTAAAAGATATTCAAAAATTAATTGGTAAGTCAATTCCAGTAATTACAACACATCCTTATCCATTAGCTGCAGATGCCAAACCAGATGCACCGGTGGCAAAACCGCATCAAAGGCCTCATTTTAGCAAAAGAGGAAATACGGTTAGGTCATCCGATAATAAGGGAAGAAGTAATTTTGGCAGGTCCAATAAGAAATAGAGCTTATTTCTTATTCAAGACGGCAACCGTTAGTCTGCTAATGCAAACCAATTGTTGCTGATCATTGGATATTCTAATGTCCCAAACATGGGTGCTTTTACCAATATGGATGGGCTGGCAAATTGCTGTTACGTATCCTTCAGATACACTTCGGATATGATTGGCATTGATATCCAGGCCAACACAAATGAATTGATCGCAATTAATTACCATTTGGGAAGCCACACTTCCCACGGTTTCTGCTAAAGCACAACTGGCTCCTCCGTGTAAAATTCCAAAAGGCTGTTTGGTTCTGTGATCTACAGGCATTTTCATACTTAAAGAGGAATCGGTAATATTTACCCACTCCATTCCCAGTTGTTGGGCCATCGTGTTTGAATTGATGGGGCTTAAATCTGATAGCTTGATTTCTTTATTGAACCAAATGGACATGGAGTGTATAGCTGATTGGTAAATATTAAGAATTTCGAAGTGAGTCAACTACTTCTTTAGGTAAAAAGGGAGAGGCATCACCTCCATTCCGGATAATATCCCTTACAATGGTACTTGCTACTGAGGTATATTTGGGCTCGCCGGTAAGGAAAATAGTTTCAATGCTTTTATCCATTGTTCTATTGGCATCTGCAATTGTTTTTTCATATTCAAAATCGCTCACATACCGAATGCCTCTTAATATAAATTTGGCATTTATTTCATTGCAGTAATTGATGGTTAGTCCATCATATATTGTTCCTTCTACTTTTGGCTCATTTTTAAATATTTCATTGATCCATTTCATTCTTTGTTCAGCCGAAAACATGGGGCCTTTACTAGAGTTTTTTCCTATGCCGACAATTATTTTATCAAATAAATTAATCGACCGATTGATGATATCTACATGCCCTAAGGTTACTGGGTCAAATGTTCCGGGAAATAAGCAAATTCTTTGCATAGTAATTGGGTTAAATTAATATAAGGAACTATACGTTTTAAAGTTTGGTACAAATACGCAAAACAGGGTTTAAAGGTATCATTTATCCACAAATAACAAGGATGGTATGTTTTTTGATTTCATGTACAACTAAATTCCAATTCTATGAGGGCTCTTACCATGCTTGCAGTTGGTTGTATAACTTTATTGATGACAATTGTAGTATTACTGCTGATTTTATATATTAAATTCTAGTACTATGATTTGCCAGAGAGTAAATAAAGGGCGGCCATCCTTACGGCTACCCCATTTTCAACTTGTTGTAAAATGATTGATTGATTGCCATCTGCAACATCACTATCAATTTCAACACCCCGATTAATTGGGCCAGGATGCATGATGATGATTTCCTTGTTCAGGCTGTCCAACAATTTTCGGCTAACACCGTAGGCAAGATTATATTCTCTCAAGGAAGAAAAAAGTACTTGGTTTTGTCTTTCTAATTGAATTCTTAGCACATTTGCTACATCGCACCATTCCAAGGCCTTTTTTAAGTTGTATTCCACCCTTACGTCCATTGCCTCCTTAATATATTTGGGGATTAATGTTGGCGGCCCGGCGACCATCACTTCAGCTCCCATTTTTTTCAGTAGATAGATATTGCTTAAGGCTACCCTAGAGTGCATAATATCACCCACCAATACAATTTTTTTACCTTCTAGTGTTCCTAGTTTTTCGATGATAGAGAAGGCATCCAATAAAGCTTGTGTAGGGTGTTCATTGATACCATCCCCAGCATTAATAATGGCAGCGGGAATATGTTTAGCCAAAAAATGGGGTGCTCCGCTGGCACTATGCCGCATAACCACCATGTCCACTTTCATGGATAAGATATTATTGACGGTATCTAAAAGTGTTTCTCCTTTTGCTGCTGAGGACCCCGACATCGTAAAATTGATGGTATCAGCACTCAATCTCTTTTCAGCTAGTTCAAATGAAATTCGGGTTCTTGTACTATTCTCATAGAAAAGATTGACAATAGTTACGTCACGCAGTGAGGGAAC
This sequence comes from uncultured Bacteroidota bacterium, assembly GCA_903858475.1. Classification (GTDB taxonomy): domain Bacteria; phylum Bacteroidota; class Bacteroidia; order Chitinophagales; family Chitinophagaceae; genus Ferruginibacter. Next base: position 1,772 of record CAIOIZ010000006.1, on the reverse strand, counting down.
TTTTTTAATGGGCCTTTGTAATACTTCTTTGAATTGTTTGGCAGTAGATAAAATCAGGGAAATATCTGCCTGTGTGATGTATTTAATGCCCAGAAGATGTTTGGTGGATAGTTGCATTAAAAAGCAAAATTAAAGTATTTAAACTTTTTTTATTAAAATATTTATCCGTTTATTAAAATAACATGTTTACTGCCATCCTCCTGCTTAACCAATTTAACTTTTTCCTGTTTATTGGTTTGCACCATCAGGCCCACATAATCGGCTTGAATTGGAAATTGTCGGTGTTCTTTTCGGTCAATTAGTACACAGAGTTCTACTTTATCGGGGCGACCGTAGTCTAAGAGCACATCCAAAGCAGCTTTGATAGTTCTTCCAGTAAATAAAACATCATCAATTAGCACTACAATTTTGTTTTCTATACCAAAGGGAATATTCATTGCATCCGGTGCATGAATTTCTCTTCGGATATCATCTCTGTAAAAAGTAATATCCAATTGGCCATAGTGAATTGTTTGGGAAGGACAAAGATCCTGTAATGCGATTACCAGTTCATCTGCCATCACTACCCCGCCTTGTTGTATGCCTATAATTACTACATCCGTTAAATTTGGATGTTTGGCTATTAATTGTACTGCCAACCTCTTAAGTTGGGTTTGTAGTTCCTGTGCGTTTATTATTTCTTTCATGTGAATATGATTTAATCTTCGGCCAGGAAGGGATAGCGATAATCGGTGGGAGGATTAAATGTTTCTTTGATGGTACGAGCACTTAGCCAGCGATATAAATTCAATATGGAACCAGCTTTGTCATTGGTTCCACTGGCTCTAGCTCCACCAAATGGTTGTTGGCCTACCACAGCGCCTGTTGGTTTGTCGTTGATGTAAAAGTTTCCTGCAGCATTACGAAGTTTTTTGGTAGCTAATTCTACTGCATTTCTATCTTGCGCAATAATAGCGCCTGTCAAGGCGTAGGCAGAAGTGGTATCTACTAGTTCCAATGCTTTTTCAAAACTATTTGCAGGATAGATATAGACAGTTAAAACAGGGCCGAATATTTCCTCACACATAGTAGTATATCTAGGTGTTTTGGCTTCAATAACGGTTGGCTGTATAAAATAGCCTTCTTTCTTATCAGTTTTTCCACCCACCCAAATTTCAGCCTTGTCATCTTTTTTAGCTGCGTCAATGTATTTTTTGATGGAATCGAAGCTTTTTTCGTCGATTACTGCATTGATAAAGTTTCCAAAATTTTCAACAGTGCCCATTTTGAAACTCTTTACACCAGCTATTAATTTCTTTTTTACTTCCTCTGCTATATTACTTGGAATATAGGCTCTAGAGGCGGCGGAGCATTTTTGACCTTGGTATTCAAAAGCACCTCTTAATAATGCGGTAACTACTACATCGGGGTTGGCCGATTGATGTGCTAAAACAAAATCTTTTCCTCCTGTTTCACCTACAATCCTTGGGTAGCTTTTATACATCCCCATGTTTTTTCCAATGGTTTCCCACATATTATTGAAAACACCTGTGGAGCCTGTAAAATGTACGCCTGCAAAATCTTTGTGATTGAAACAAATCGATCCAATGGTAGGGCCACTTACATAAATCAAGTTGATGACACCATCAGGCAATCCGGCTTCTTTTAGAATTTTCATGAACATTTGTGCCCCATATATCTGTGTATTGGCAGGTTTCCAAACTACTACATTGCCGCACATGGCAGCACTCGTAGGCAGATTGCCACCAATAGCTGTAAAATTAAATGGAGTT
>CAIOIZ010000005.1 GCA_903858475.1 uncultured Bacteroidota bacterium | reverse complement strand
CCTCCCTCTTCTTTGCGTCTTCCCGCCTTTGCGGTTATTCTTTCCTCCCTCTTCTTTGCGTCTTCCCGCCTTTGCGGTTATTCTTTCCTCCCTCTTCTTTGCGTCTTCCCGCCTTCGCGGTTATTCTTTCCTCCCCCTTTTCTACCCTTTCTTCAACCCCAATATCGAAAAATCGCTTGCCTCTTTCACAATAGTATTAGTTAGTTTACCCAGTGCTTCAATTTCCATTTCCACCACATCTCCTTCTTGCAACCATTGTTCCTGGTAATTGGGATCATTTAATTTCCCTGTACCATTCAATTCTAAAAAGCATCCTGTACCAACAGTACCACTACCAATCACATCGCCTGCAAATAAATTAGCACCATAACTAGCTCTTTCAACAATTTCAGCAAAAGTCCAATCCATGTCTGCCAGATTTCCTTCACTTACCTGATTGCCATTGACCCAACATTTCATTGGTAAATTCCAGGCTTTACCAGTATGCCCTTCTTTACAAGGCACTTCATATTGTTCCAATTCATCGAGGGTTACCAGCATCGGACCGATGACGGTGCTAAAATCCTTTCCTTTTGCCGGACCCAGATTGAGCAGCATTTCTTCCATTTGCAAGGTTCTTGCACTCATATCATTCATAATCATTAAGCCAGCTATGTACTGATCTGCTTCTGCTGCAGTAATATTTCTACCTGGTCTATTAATTACAATGGCTGCTTCCAATTCAAAATCGAGCTTTTTGAAATGGTCGGGCATACAGCTAATATCTCCAGGGCCCTGTATACTATTATGATTGGTAAAGTAAAAAATCGGGTATTGGTCAAATTCGGGGATCATGTCTACTTTTCTATTACGGCGCGCTGCTGCCACATGTTGACGAAAAGCATATCCATCCCTACAACTTGTAGGAAAAGGTACCGGGGCTAATAGGTTTTCGGCATCATATGGAATGGTGCTGGCCCTTTTTCCCAAACTCCCTTCTTTAATCTGTCTTTCAGCTGATAAGGCAATGGGCAACATATCATCCCAATAGTTTAAAAACATGGCCATACTGGAGGGCAATTCGTTGTTGATGGTATCAGTATCATACAGAATACCGTCAATTAGCATGGCTAATTGTTCATGTCCGTCTTTAAGATGCGTCACTAACTTCATTGTATAGGGTTGAAAGGCAAATTTAACGCAGCCAGACGCATGTAAAAAAAATCATTTACTATATTTGCCATGAAATGTCAAATACAATGGAATTCGAAAAAATATACAATAAGGGTCAGGCCAAATTGTTTAAAAATCAATACCTGGAATACCTGACTAAAACACACCCGCTGGTTATTTGGGGCATGTATATGCCAATTATTCTGGGCATGCTCTATTATTCCATCTTTCAATTAGAAGCTAGCTTAGCGCATGCATTGTTGATATTTGTAGCAGGCATGTTTTTCTGGAGTCTTTTTGAATATTTAATGCACCGATTTGTGTTTCACTATGTAGCCAAAACGGATAAGGGAAGAAAAATAAATTACATATTACATGGTAACCACCATGAATACCCGAGAGACAAACAAAGGCTGTTTATGCCTGCTGCCCCTAGTTTAATACTAGCCAGTGCTCTTTTTTCTAGTATGTACTTAGTATTCAATTTATCAGGATTTCCTAATAATTCATTTGCCTTCTTCCCAGGATTTATGCTAGGCTACTTAATATATGGTTCTATGCACTATGCCATTCATGCCTGGAATCCTCCCTTTAAATGGATGAAGGGACTTTGGCGCAATCATCATTTGCACCATTACAAACAAGACCAACGGGGGTTTGGCGTTAGCTCTACTTTATGGGACCATGTTTTTGGAACTATGTTTGATTTAAAAAATGAAAAAGAAGATAAAGAGAAAGTAAAAGAATTGATGTACTAAAAAAATCCCCAGCAATATGCTGGGGATTTTTTTTACCATTTTTCTTCTTCCTCAAAATCATCGGTTTTCTTTGAAAATTCTTTTCTTGCTTTTATTTTTTGCAATTGCCTTTCGATAATTAAGGAGGCTATGATTTTTCCAGCGTCTTCATTTGCCAATTCCAACAAAAGCAATTTTAATTTTTGTTCTGGCACATCTATTCTATAGAGCAAAGCAACCAGTTTTTCAAAATCTTTAAGTATTAGCAGATTAACATAGTCTGCCAGTTGATTTTCAAATTCAGTCAATGAAATTTCTACTGACCAGTCTTTCGACAGTGAACGATTAAGGTCTGTTATTAATTCGTTATTGTAATCGATCATAAAGCAAATTTTTCCATGGCGCCCAAGCTAAATAATGCAAAATCATATTTCACTGGGTCTTTCGGATCCAATGTACTAAGATAATTTGTCAATGCTACCGCTGTTTGCCAATCTGTTTGCTTGCAATCTAAAATACCCAATCGGTTGGCTACTCTCGCTACATGTACATCTACCGGACAAATCAAGTCCGCGGGTTTTATGGCATTCCAAATTCCAAAATCCACCCCAACCTTGTCTTTTCGCACCATCCATCGTAGGTACATGTTCAGCCTTTTGCAGGCCGATTTTTGTTGAGGAGAAGCAATGTGTTTTTCGGTTCTCTTTAGATGATCTTCTTTAAAAAAATATTGCTTGAAGTTATTTAACCCTTCTTCTACAGTCATCTTGTTTCTTGGGAAAAAGGCAGTCTCTAAGCTTTGAGTTTGTTGATAATGGTTTTTAAAAAATTCAATAAAAGTGAGTAAATCATCTGCATTGAAAGTTCGGTGAACAAACTTTGTAAGTCTTTTTAAATCTTGCGGACTATGTTGTGTACAAAATACGAATGGCTGCATATCCATGAGCTGCATCAATTCCCTACTTTTATTAATGATGGTGGTCCTGTTGCCCCAAGCAAATAGGGCTGCCAATAATCCTGCAATTTCAATATCCTGTTTTCGAGAAAATAAATGAGGAATACAAATAGGATCATTGGGTATGAATGAACGTTGATTGTACATTCTTACCTTTTCATCTAAAAAACTCTTGAGGTTATGATTCACCCCGTAAAATTAATCGAACTAATTGGTTTTATCCTTTTTGAAAAGTGCCGCAATGGCAATAATCACCCATATAATATTTACCAGCATGGAGGGATATGCTCCGTGTACAAATGTATTAATCGTAAAAAAAAGCCCGCCTATTAAATTACTAATAATATAGAGCGGTGCACTGCTTTTTAATTTGCCATTCATGTTTAGGAAATAGGCCCCGACTATTAATATAGAAGCAACCCAGCCAATGATTTCAACAAACAAATGATTCATTACCCAATGGCTTTTTTCAGGTCTTCAATAAGATCATCTGCATCTTCAATTCCTACACTCAGGCGAATCAGTGAATCACTCAAACCGTTTTTGATTCTTTCTTCGCGGGGAATGCTGGCATGCGTCATAGTAGCGGGATGATTAATCAAGCTTTCTACGCCCCCTAGGCTTTCGGCCAAAGAGAATAAATGGGTAGAAGACAATACTCTTTTAGCTTCTTCAATAGATTCATTTTTTAATTCAAAACTAATCATGCCCCCAAATCCATTCATTTGTTTTTTGGCTATGGCATACCCTTTATTGTCTTCAAAACCTGGCCAATATACTTTGGCTACCTTAGGATGATTGCGGAGCCAATGAGCAATAGCTATTCCATTTTCACAATGAGCTTTCATGCGTACCCCCAGTGTTTTTATACCGCGTAAAACCAAGAAGCAATCTTGGGGACCAGGTACCGCTCCACAACTTTTTTGTATGAAATAAAGTTGTTCTCTTAAATTTTCATCGTTCATCATCAATGCCCCCTGTATCACATCGCTATGCCCACCTAGGTATTTAGTAGCTGAATGCATTACAATATCAGCACCCAAGTTGAGGGGATTTTGCAAATAAGGAGAAGCAAAAGTGTTGTCAACACATAGTAAGGCCCCAGCAGCTTTAGCAATTGTAGCCACTGCTTCAATATCAGTGATATTCATCAATGGATTGGTGGGCGTTTCTACCCAAATTAATTTGGTATGTTCATTAATCGCTGCTTGAATATTATCAGTATTGGTGGTATCTACATAATTAAATTTTATCCCATAGCGTTGCCATACTTTACTAAAAAGCCGATAGCTTCCACCATACATATCGCTAGCGGCAATTACTTCATCCCCTGGGTTCAATAATTTCATAACAGCATCCGTTGCAGCTACGCCACTGCTGAATGCTAGTCCATAAGCTGCATTTTCGATAATGGCATAAGCATCTTCCAAGGCTTTACGAGTTGGATTTTGGCTACGCGCATATTCATACCCCTTGTGTTGAGCGGGTGCTGCTTGTACGTATGTGCTGGTTTGGTAAATGGGTGTCATGATGGCACCGGTACTTGGATCCGGTTCTGCTCCGGCATGTATCAGTTTTGTAGCAAGCTTCATAATCGTTCTATTGAACTGCAAAGATGCGTAAATAAATTTTTATAACGCTGAATGAAGGACCCAGTATAGATAACTGAATAGATTAGGTTAATAAAAGCGAGTTAGCATTGAAATTAAAATTGTGCATACCGCCCTATTACTTCGTATGAATCTTATAGTTTTGAGTATCAATTATGCAATTGCTGTGCCCTGAATATTTTAATTTTATTAAAGCAATGTAGCGGCAGCTGTTAGATAACGCCAATCAAAATTGTCGGCCTCATGGGCTGATTTGGGTGCGATTTTTTTATTTAACGCTGCAGGTGTCAAGATATGATGATCCACCAGCTTCCTTTTGGCTTCCTGCAAATAATCTTGTAGTGTTGCATTTTGCATCCAAGTAGCTTGCGGTGGCTCATAGCCCACTTTGTCTTTCCGCCAAACAATTGCATCAGGCAATTTTTTATCCATTAATTTTCGTAAAATCAATTTCGTATACCCTTGCCCAATTTTAAAATGCGTGGGAAGTGAAAAAAGGAAACTTACCAACTCATGAGAAAGAAAAGGAAGCCGAACCTCCCGACCATGCGCCATGCTATTTCTATCTGCATATCGCAGCATCTCCTCTAATCCATATTCCATTACATTAAAGTGAAGTATATCGTTCAATTTGGTTACTATGGGCTTGTGTATACCTTCCCATTCTCTACCCCTTAATGATTTAATAAAATCGCGGTTCAAGTAAGGATGTTGAATAGAATGCTGATATTCTCTTTTCTCTAATTGGATGGTAGCATGTGCCGGCAAAAATGCCGCAAACCAATTTTTAACACCCCAATTAATAGGAATATTATTATTACCAAACGCTTTTTTCTCACTGACTGCTTTCGCAAATTTATTCCTACTAATTAGTTCTTGCATATACCAATGAAGGTAACGGTGATAGCCTGCCAATACTTCATCGGCACCTTGTCCATCTAATAAAACTGTAACATCCTGCTGTTTAGCTAATTCAAATACCCTGTATTGGGCATAGATACTTGATGAGGGAAATGGTTCTTCCTGGTGCCAACATAGTTTTTCAAAATCCCGGACTAATTCATCGCCAGTAGGAGTTACTTGAAAATTGGGAAATTGAAATTGGGAAACTATGGAGTTTATATAAGTCGATTCATCTTTTTCAAATCCTGGAAATACGGCTGAAAAAGTAGCCAATGGATTTTTTTGTGCAGCCAATTGTTCAACAATCGTAGCGCTATCTAATCCTCCACTTAAAGAACTGCCAATCGTAACATCTGCCCGCAACCTTTTATTAATGGAGTTTTTAAGCAAGCATTCCAATTCGGCTAATGCATCTTCTTCTGATATCTTAATTTTCTTTTCCTTATCAATATTCCAATACGGCTGTACAATAGATATTGGATTTTGAATAGTTGCTATTAAAAAATGAGCAGGAGGAAGACTATAAATTTTTTCAAAAAAAGTCATGTCTTTATCATCACAATTCTGAACATACCCTAGGCTTATATAATTAAGCAACATTTTATCATCCGTCTTTTTGGGAACACCTACTTCCCAAAGGGCTTTCATTTCGCTGGCAAAAACAAATTCCCTTGAATTTTCAAAATAATAAAATGGCTTCTCCCCAAATCGATCACGGGCGGCAAAAAGCAATTGTTCTTTTTCATCCCAGATAGCAAATGCAAACATCCCATCGAATTTTTGCAAACAATTCTGGTGATAGCAATCATATGCAGCTGCTATTACTTCTGTATCGGAAGTGGTTTCGAATATATATCCCCTTTTTTTTAAATCATTTCTCAGTTCGATATAATTATATATTTCGCCATTATGAACCAAGTGATAGCGATTGAGATAATGAAATGGTTGTGCTGCTTTTTCAGAACGATCAATAATTGCCAATCTTCTATGTGCAAGGCCTAATTGCCCCGTTTGGTTAATCCATTGGCCCTCACCATCGGGTCCCCGATGTGCCAAAGCATCGGTCATTTGTTTCAATTGAGGGATTGAAACATCTTTTTCCAAACTTAAAATGCCGGCAATTCCACACATGATGTAAATATCAAAAAAAAACCGGCAAAAAGCCGGGATTATCTTAAAGATTTTTAGCAAACCTTGATATGTACTAAAAAACAATGGGCATACTGATTTTAACTGTATCCCATGCCATGATAAGGTTGGCACCAGTAGCTGCTTTCTCAAAAACCATGGTAAATGCTTCGGCGATTTCAGATTGTTTTATTACTGGCAAATCAACTCGCACTACATCTTTTTTCTCATCATATTTAAAACTTCCCCAAGTATCTGTTTCTTTATTAAGGATGATGGTCCATTTGCTTTCACTGGGAATACAATAAAGGGTATAACGTCCCTTCTTAACTTTAGACCCGTTGATTTTTACATGTTGGTAAAATTCAATTTCTGTTGCTTCATTGGCACCTAAGCGCCAGATTTTCCCATATTCCAATAAATCGCCAAAAATAACACGGCCGTTTTTTATAGGTCTGCTGTAAATCAATCTTGCTACCAAGGGCTCTGTAGCCTTATCCTGAATTTTCAATACGGGATAACCTGATGGATAATAACTCATATCCATCGACGATTTATCAATTGCCGGCAACTTGGTTTGGCCAATAGCCAAACTTATATATAAAATACAAGTAACAAGAGTGACAAATACTTTTTTCATATCTATTTTATTTCAAAGATAACTGAATCATCACTTCAAAAGCAAATTCATCGTATGAAAGGAATGATTTTTCAGGGAAGGGAAAAAATCATTATAACAGGATTGAAGAGATGATTTATGTTGAAGAAATAATTCAAACGCTCTTGTCGATTCATGTAAATAGACAGCTCTGCGAACCAGTCCGCCAAAACTTTTCTCAATCCCCCATTCATGTTGATAATTGCTTAACCAGTCTTGCGATTGTAAATATGGAAATAAGCTACTGAATGCTGGTGGAAAAATGGACGAAAATTCGCTTAATTGTTGGTAGCTATTAGAGGTAAATGAAGCCAATGCAGTGGAATCTTTAAACTGCGTGATGTCATTGGCCAAAAAATAATCATATACAATATCAACAAATGCACCGGCATACAAACGATAATCTGCTTGAAAAAAAGATTTCATTTGACGGGTGGCCTCATGTGTGTCTGTAAAAGTATCGATGGCTCGGTGCAATCGAATGCCATACTGTATATTCATTGGATAATCATACTGGCGCTTACCCTTCACAAAATCGCTGATCATGTTACCAGTCAGTATGGCGGAATCATTAAACGAGAGCCAGGCATGTGCTAAATAGTTCATTATTTATATCTCCTTAATACCTTAAAGGTAACTGGTTAATGTATTCGCATCTGTATCCAGTCTCCAATGATTTGAAGCGCATCTGTAGAAAAACTCTCTTCTAAATCTCCATACTCTTCGATACTACATTTTGTGCAATGCTGAAACAAATGATTTAAACCAGGCAATTGCTTGATGGTAATATCAGCATGTTTGTTTTTTGAAAGATTTTGTTGAATGGCTTTCAAATTATCTTTGGCAGCTACTTGTATATCCTTTTCACCATTCAAGGCTAAAACGGGACATTTTACTTTAGTCAAATAATCGGAAGGGTTAATTTGAATAAAATAATTAAACCAACTGGTGCTTAATTGTTGAACAAACGCCCTTGCAAAATCAGTTCGAGATTTATCGTCTTTAATTCCAGTTGTATTAAAGACAGTAGTAGCTGAATGAGTAGCTTCCCACTGCTTTACTAACTGGATGGTTTTTTGCAATGCTAGTCCAGTATCTTTTGCTGTAGGAATATGCATTACAATAGAACGATACAATAAGCGATATTGAGCTAGGTCATTGGCATTTACCCCCGAAGCCTTGGCCACATCTACGCTTTGTTGCTCCATCAAACTTGTAATTTTAATACCAGGCCCAGCCAATAAAACAATAAATGCAATTGCAGGATTTTGAGCAGCTACCATGGGAGCGATGATGCCTCCTTCGCTGTGACCCAGTAAACCTATTTGCTGTGGATCGATATCTTTTCTGGACTGAAGAAAGCGAATACCTGCCTCCACATCTGCAGCAAAATCTTTGGTAGTAGAGGTATTAAAATGACCCGTTGTTTTTCCCGCACCCCTGTCATCAACTCTTAATACAGCTATTCCTTTTCGAGTAAGATAATCAGCTATTACAGCAAAGGGTTTATGACCAAAAATGGTTTCGTCTCTATCTTGTTGTCCACTCCCAGTTATCAATAAAACCACTGGATATTTTTTGCTTTTCCCAACTACTTTTTCGTTCTCTCCTGCAAAAGGCATTGTTAATGTGGCTCCAAAATGTATAGTGCCATCTGCATTTTCATAGCTGAGTTCTTCTACATCATATGGAAATGGAGGAAGCGGTGTTTGAGGCCTCTTAAATTCTTTGATAGTGACTATTTCGCTGGTCTTATTCAAATTCAATGGAAAACTGGCTGCTCCTTGGTACCAGGTTCCAATTGTACTTTTTTGATCAGTACTTAGTAAGCCAGCATATTTACCCTGTATGTTTTTTATCATAACTATAAGACTGTCAGTTTTTACAAAAACAGCTGAACAAGGAATATTGTAAGCTTTTTGAGCGGGGCTGTCAAAACTGGCGGTCAATTTATCCGTGCTGTCTTTTTGAATATGAAATATAATGGGCAAGTTCGTTCCAGGAATGTTCAATTTTCCCTCCCAATTACCAATTATATTTTGACTAAAGCCTGTACAATAAAAACACAATGCTATACTAAAGCTGATGATGCATTTCATGATTGTTTGTTTTGTTGTTTGTAAAGTTTATAGGAGAACCGAATGGGAATAATGGTCATAATAACTACTCCTATCATAAAAGCAAAGACCATAATTTTCAATGGAAGTAGCAAGGAGAATATGGCCAATATAATGCCACCCCAAAACCAAATTTTGCTTGCCAATTGATGTGTCAATCTCCAATTGTCTTCATTTTCTAATGTCCATGGCAATCGAAATCCTGCAAAATAATTTGGCTTCACACTATGCAATAAGTTTCCGATATAGGCAAAAAGCAAACTAATACTACAAAATAAAATATTAACACCGGAGGCTGTTCCATGCAATGACCAGTAAATGACGAGTATGCCAATCACACTCATTAATAGTAGCACAACCACCGACATTTTTGCCATTAATGCAGCATTGGATGGAGCAAATTTTTTGCGAGGATCTATTTTATGAATATTTCTAAGTAGAAAATATAGGAAGATGCCTGCGATACTCAATATGATTTGTGCATACAATATCTTGCTTTTAGGGCCATAGCTATCGGGCATGCCATCAACACCAAAATGGGTAGGCACCATGGCAGGAAGATTCTTCCATACTATTGCCAAATAAAGTAAAGGAATGCCCATGAGTAAAAAGGGTAATAGCCAGTAAAAAATCTTGTACTTTTTCATAACAAATGCTTTTACTTTTTTGATTTAAATTGAACAAACCATTTAACTATTTCATCCATTACAGTTGTATTGAGTGAATAGAAAATATATTGCCCTTCCTTGACTGATTCTACCAAACCGGCTTGTTTCAATAAATCGAGATGATGGGAAATGCTAGGTTTACTAATTTGAAATTGTTCCGCTATTTCACCTGCAGTCAAATCCTTCTTCTTCAACATACTCAAAATCTCCCGTCTAGTAGTATCATTCAGTGCCTTAAAAAGAATGTTCATACAAAATGATTATATATTTAGACAAATATCTAAATACTTTTTAAATAGAGCCCTATTAATTTTAATGCCGCTCCCCTACCTTGAAGAGCGGTGCTTTTTATGGTCAAGTGGCAGGTTGCTGCTTACAGCTACAGTTGAATAAAGGAGGTATAATTTGGTGGCTTGGACTAAAAAAAACTATTTTTGCAATTCTAAAAATGAAAACATGAACCAAGGACCGATCAGTAACTTCATTGAATACCATTACCGTCATTTTAATGCTGCAGCACTTATGGATGCAGCCAAGGGCTATGTAACACATTTGGACGAAGGGGGCAAAATGATGATTACATTAGCAGGGGCTATGAGTACAGCAGAGTTGGGCTTAAGTTTAGCGGAAATGATACGGCAAGATAAAGTGGCCATCATTAGCTGTACCGGTGCAAACTTGGAAGAAGATATCATGAACCTGGTGGCACATAGCCATTATAAAAGAGTGCCAAACTATCGGGATCTTTCGCCACAAGAAGAATGGGACTTATTGGAAAATCATTACAACCGTGTAACAGATACTTGTATTCCTGAAGAAGAAGCTTTTAGAAGATTACAACAACATATTCATAAAATCTGGAAAGAGGCAGATAGCAAGGGGGAGCGTTATTTTCCGCATGAGTACATGTACAAAATGTTGTTGAGTGGTGCATTAGAACAATACTATGAAATTGACCCTAAGAATAGTTGGATGTTGGCTGCTGCACAAAAAAATATTCCCATTGTAGTGCCAGGCTGGGAAGATAGTACCATGGGAAATATTTTTGCTTCCTATATAATTAAAAATGAACTAAAGGCTACTACCATGAAATCGGGAATTGAATATATGGTTTGGCTGGCCGATTGGTATCGCAATAATTCTGCTGGTAAGGGGGTTGGATTTTTTCAAATTGGTGGTGGCATTGCTGGTGATTTTCCTATTTGCGTAGTGCCCATGATGTACCAGGATTTGGAATGGCATGATGTTCCATTCTGGAGTTATTTCTGCCAGATATCTGATTCTACTACTTCCTATGGCTCTTATAGCGGTGCTGTTCCCAATGAAAAAATAACTTGGGGTAAATTGGATATTCACACACCTAAGTTTATTGTGGAAAGTGATGCAACCATTGTTGCACCCCTTATTTTTGCTTGGGTTTTAGGATGGTAATATTATTGAGCAAAGCGGGGATTACTGGTAAACTCAGTATCTGTAAGTGTATACAGAAAATAAACCAGGTCATTTTTTTCAGCATTTGTCAACGCAATACGGTTAACTAATAATGGATCTAGCGTAGGCTGACTGGTGATTATTCCCGTGCGATAATGATCTATCACTTGGCCCAAACTGTAAATGCGGCCATCATGCATATAAGGAAAAGTCAAAGAGATGTTTCGAAGGGTGGGCACCTTAAATTTTAAAGAGTCGTTCCGATTACCGGTAATGCGCATTCTTCCCCTATCACTCAAAGAATTCAAGGCAAGTCCATTATTACGAAAACTATTATCTGTAAACAAGGGTTCTTTGTGACAAGCATCGCATTTAGCTTTGAAAATATTATATCCACTAAGTTCAACTGGAGTAAAATTATCTTCCCCTCTTTTAACTTTATCATACTTACTATTCGCAGAAATGATACTACCCATAAATTGCGCCAAGGCTTTTAACATACGTTGGCTATTAATTTCCTCATCACCGAAAGCGGATTTGAACATTGTTTTGTATTCATTGGCTGCTTTTAATTTGTACAATACACTATCCATGGTTTCTGCCATTTCGTTGGGAGCTGTTATGGGACCCAATGGCTGTACTTCTATATGATTTACTCCCCCATCCCAATGCAATAAAGGCATCCAAGCCATATTAAATGTTACAGGAGCATTACGAAATGTAAAAGCATTGTTGAAACCATGGCTAAAATCGTGATCATAAGTAGCAAATGCAGCAAATTGTTGATGACAACTGGCGCAAGGGAAATTGCCATCTTTACTCAATCGGCCATCATAAAATAATTTTTTTCCTAACTGAAAGCCTTCTTCCGTTAATCGATTATTAGCATAAATATCTAAAGGAGGTGTTGGCCAACCTGCAGGTATTTTTAAACTTATATAAGTAGGATTAAATGTATTTACAGGCGCAGTATCCTTTTTTTTACAAGCATCCATCAGCAATAGAGAAGCCGATAAACCGAGCAGTATGAATCCGATGGTTACTTGTTTTTTCAAAGTTGCCGAATGAATTTTAATAATTAATTACATCTTTAACTTGTAGCATTTTACTGTAATTGTCCGCAATTTTTTTAGCCATTGCGCTGGGTGTGGCAATGACAGGATCGGTACTAATTCGTAAATCATTGGGATTTTGCCACCAAGTATCGATATCTGCATCTATAAAAATTTCACTGGTTTTACCTTCTCTGATATCGAGTATCTTTCCTACAGGAAAAGTTAAAGTTAGGTTTTTAAGGGCATTGTTACTACCAGAAAACCCGCCGATATGATACTCTACTTTATTATTGACTACAGTGGACTGAGGCGAATTGCCTTCCAATTTCGCCATGATATAACCGCTATTCCAAGTCCAAAACATATCATTCAGTGGATCCAATGCACCGGTTTGTGCCCCACTCACATTGCGAAGACTATCTACGCCTAACAACAATTTCAAACTACCATAGCTATCTATTTTTACAGGGAAACTAAAACTCAAAGAAGCCGGCTTTGCTTCATCTATTAAATGATAACTATTGGTTTCGGACGAAACCGCATCAATATTGCTGACAGATACATTACTGATATAATATTTGAATTTAGTGAGCACATACTGCTCTCCAAAACCATTGGTATAATTACCGGTTCCCAAAACGATTGGTATACCCTTTACTGTATTGCGAAAACTAATTTTTAGTGTCCCCGTTTTTTCAATAGGCAGCTCCACACTTTTTTGGCAACTAGTGCTTAACATCACCAAAAATAAAATTGAAACTATCCTATAACATTTATATTGCTTCATATTACCAATTATCTTTTATTGTTTTTTTTCTATTTGCTTTTTTTTCAGCGGCTATTTTTTTCCCTTGCTTTCTTTTTGCAATGACTGCTTTAGGTATTTTAGTAGGTTTTCGTTTTTTGGGCACCAACAATGACTTGGTAACTAAAAGATTCATTTTTTGAACAACCTGCTGCTTATTGGCCAATTGAGTTCTTGCTACTTGGCTTTTTACCATTAACCTTCCTTCCGCATTTATTTTATTGGCCAGCTTTTCAATCAATAAGGATTTTTGTTCCGCAGTGACCAATGAGGAGCAAGCAATGTGCCAATATCCCTCCACCATGGTTTCTACCTTGTTTACGTTTTGCCCACCCTTACCTCCGCTGCGAGCTGTTTTGAATTTTATTTCAGCAGATATATCCATTTCTTATCAAATTTACTCATAATTCATGGTGACAAGTAGCAATTGAGTTGAAAATCAGTCAATTTTAATAGAAGAACCTGTTTATTTATGTTTATAATTTCAATAAACGCAAATTATTCTGCATTTTTGCATTTCACGAATCATCATCAATGACGGCAGGAATTTATCATTCATTAACAGAGCGTAAGCGGCAGGGGAAAAAATCTTTTGCAGTACTTATAGATCCCGACAAGGTAAATGATAGCAATATGGACCAGCTATTGAGATTGGCAGTGGAAGCAAATGTCGATTATTTTCTAGTAGGTGGTAGTCTCGTTATTAGTAATTACTTGGATGAATGTGTGCAGCTCATTAAGCGCAATTGTCAAATTCCCGTTATTCTATTTCCCGGAAGTCCTAACCAGGTTAGTAAATACGCCGATGCGCTTTTATATCTTTCATTAATCAGTGGGCGGAATCCTGAATTACTAATTGGTCAGCATGTAATCAGTGCGCCGGTAGTAAAACAAAGTGGATTAGAAATTATGAGTACCGGTTATATTGTAGTTGATGGAGGTGCTCCAACAACGGTTTCCTATATTAGTAATGCCACACCTATTCCATCTGATAAAAATGAAATTGCCATGTGTACTGCAATGGCAGGAGAAATGTTGGGCATGAAACTAATCTATATGGACAGTGGCAGCGGTGCAAAACGCCCTATCACCGAAAGTATGATTCAAAAAGTGTCACAAGTAATTGATGTGCCTCTAATCGTTGGCGGCGGCATTGTTGAACCAGAAAAAGCTTACCTCAATTGCAAGGCCGGAGCTGATGTTATTGTAGTGGGGAATGCAATTGAAAAAGATGATTCCCTAATTAAAGAAATGGCCTCTGCAGTGCATAGTGTTCCCAAACTCGTATAATTATACCCTTCTTATTTTTCTTTACTCACTCTTGTAGGCGTATCTTTTCCACTAACAATCGTTTTACTACTAATTGCAATGGCTTTAATAATTTCCGCCATATTGTTCATATCAAGTGTTTCTATTTCGTCGTCGAGTGTATGATAAAATGGTTCACTATCCATCTTAGAAGTAGAAATGGTATGTGCGGGTACACCCAATGCAGCAAGGGTGGCATTGTCGCTTCTATAAAATAAATTTTGCTTTGGATAGGGATCTGGTTCAAATTTAAATTTAGAATCTGCTAAATTAGCTTGCAATATGATGCCCATATTGCTCTTTTCAAATCCCGTGATATAAGCACTATTGACGCCCCACTTACTTTCTGTGCCAATCATTTCAATATTGAACATGGCTATTACCTTATCTGGATTGAGTTGTTTACTAAAATAGCGACTACCATATCCCCCCATTTCCTCTGCGCAGAAAGCCACAAAAATGATACTGCGTTCATTTTTTCCCTTGAGCTGACTAAAGTATTTGCTCAACATAATGACAGCGGCAGTGCCAGCCGCATCATCATTAGCGCCATTGTAAATACTATCCTGGTCTTTATTGGGTTTGCCAATACCAAGGTGATCGTAGTGGCAACTAAAAATTACATATTCATCTGGCTTCGATTTACCTGGAAGATAACCAAGCACATTTTTAAGTGGTTGTGAGTTTACCTGATTTTTAATTTGCAAATTGATAGTGGTAGGATGAAGATTTGAACTAAGGATAAAGATCTGTGAAACAGGGGAAGTAAATTTAGCATTTCCTGCAAATCTTTGTATGCCTTTAAATCTTTTGGCATGAGCGGTATCTACCAAGATTAATAAGTTTTTCTCGAGATCAAAAAGCGGGAATACTTTCGCTGAAAAATCATCCTCCTTACTAACTACTACCACCTGAAAATCGGCCAGGCTGTTGATGTTGATATTTGCTTGCGTAGTATTCGCTGCAACATTGGAAGTATTGAGCGAATCTCCATCGATCAAACCTTTTATTTCCACAGGCTTTGCTTTTACCATTGCAAACTCTTGAAAGAAGGAGTTTTGCTTGTCAAAATATTTCAATTTGGTGGTAGCAAATTCGCTGGCAATAAAGTCTGCTGCCTTATCAATACCAGCGGTGAATGTTTTGCGCCCCATCATATCATCGGAAGACAAAACCTTTTCGATGCGTTCAACTGCTGTTGCATTAATTATTTTATTTATTTGCTGCGAAAAAGAAAACAGGCTGATGCAGCCTGTTACAAGTAAAAGAGCTGTTTTTTTCATGCATTATTTTTATACAAATGAATGGTGTGGAATAGTAAAATTATTTAAAGGCTCATCATTTCTTTGAATTTAACAGCCTGCCTTCTACTTACTTCAATTTTCTCACCCCCTTTTATTTCCAACAATAAGCCTCCATTGAAATAGGGTTCTACTTTTTCAATCATACGCAAATTAACAATATGCTTTCTATTGGCACGAAAAAATACTTTTTCGTCCAGTCTTTCCTCTAAAGCGTTGAGGGATTTTAAAATGAGCGGCTTATTGCTGCCAAAAAATACTTTTGCATAATTTCCAACGCTTTCGAATAAACGCACTTCTGAAAGTTTTACAAACCAACACCTTTCTCCATCCTTTACAAATACCTGGTCGTGTTCTTGTAGTGTGCCGCGGTGTATGGAACTGAAAGTAACAGCCTGTTCCTTTTCAACCTGTTGTAGTTTATTTAATGCATCGGCCAGTCTTTGTGGCTCAACTGGTTTCATCAAATAATCAAGGGCATTCACTTCAAAGGCCTTGAGTGCAAATTCATCATAGGCGGTAGTGAATATTACATGAGGCGCTTTGTCTAATTCTGTCAACAAATCAAAGCCTGTTTTTCCGGGCATTTGAATGTCTAGAAAAATTAAATCGGGATTCAATTCTTCTATTTTACTAATTCCTTCTGCTGCATTGGCTGCCTCTCCTAAGATTTCTACTTCTGGAAAATCTTGCAACAATTTTTTGAGTTCATTGCGGGCTAATCTTTCATCATCAATAATCAAAGCTTTGGGCATATGGTATACGTTTTAACTATTTATTGGAATAATAACTTTGCTTTCAACAATGGTGTCATTCAGGTTTTTAATGTGAAAGCTTGCCTTTCCATGATAAAGCAAGTTGAGTCGGTCTTCGGTACTTTGAATACCAAAACCATCGCTATTGATGTTTCCAATCAACTGACCGGTATTTTGTACAATTAATTCATGGTGATCGCCTTTGAAGTCGGAGATGATTTTAACAAAGCCGCCGTTGATTTTCTTACTAATGCCATGCTTGATAGCATTTTCCACTAAGGTCTGTAACATCATGGGTGGTATGTGTTGGCCCAAAGTGTCTTCATCAATATCCATTTCTACTTGCAAGCGTTCTTCAAACCGCATGTGTTCCAATTCAAGGTAGTCTTTCACAATACTCAGTTCCTTTTCGAGGGTAACTGTTTCTTGTTTTTCTGCCTGCATACTACTTCGCAAAATATTACTCAACTCGGTAACGGCTTGACGTGCACGAGAAGGATTTTCGTCTACTAATGCCCGTATACTATTAAGTGAATTGAAAATAAAGTGAGGATTAATATGCGATTTAATGGTTTTTAATTCCAATTCCTTTACTGTTGATTGAAGTTTTAATTTATCCATTTGATCATTCCTACTGCGTTGCACATAATGATAAACAATATAAATCAGCAACCACAGTGCTACCAATAATAAGTTTTGATAAAGGCCCAACAACTCGGCCTTGTTTTCAAAAACCCATTTGCCACTTTTATTGCGTTGCCACCAAGTATTTTTTTTGATATCAGCAATCACTTTTAATTTAACGGAGTCAGTAACCAGCTTGCTATTCGAATAATAGGAAATATTTTCAAGCCCGGCATTTTCTTCCATTTTCTTTGCCCTATCCAATCTTTGATTTTGCAACAGTCTTTCATGAGAATAAGGAGAATAATTATTCCATGCTTTATCGCCTCCATATAACAATATACCTGCACCTCCTACACCCACTACAAAGAGCACTAGTATATTATTAAATGCATATTTGAGCCAATTGGTTTGAATGATGACTGTTCTAAGTATATGGGTTGAAAGAATACCAATCACCAAAAAGGCGAGCAAACTTATTAAAAACTCTTTTTTTCCACCCTGTTCAACAAAGCGTTCAGAAAAAACGCCTAAATTAAAATATAGAATAAGCATCCCCCATACTCCCCAGCCCAAAAGCTGACATAACCAATATCGAATATTTATTTTAGTCATTTGCCAAATTTAGCACTCAATTTAGTGTATTTCGGAACTCATTTGATTAATGGCTAAATGCAGTGGTGAAAGGCACTTGACTGGCTATTGACACCTATCACATAGCCGCCCTTACGGTGTGTACTATTTTTCTATTAATAAGATTGAAGTATTATTAAATCTTCGGGATTATATTTACATTCCGTTTCAAACACTTGATATTCGAAACAAAAATATTTTAATCAATAGCACTATGACAGAAGTTCAAAATGAGCAATCAGCTACCGACAATGGCGCTCCGCTTACCCTATTGATAGCTCTATTAGTATTGGTAATAGGAGCGGGTATTACACTTTATTTTTGGAATGCAACAGCAGCTTCACAAAAAGTTAGCTCAGCAGTAATTGACAGCCCAAGTCAAAAAACAGTCAATATGTCTAATCTCGCGCTCGGAAAATTGGATAGCGCTGGAAATTTTATATACGAATTAGGTGACAGCATTGGTATTGATTTGCCCAATAAATATGGCAATCTTAAAGTAGGCAAATACAGCACAGAAGCCAAATTGATAACTTTCCTACAAGATGGCTATGCAAAAATCGACACTATAAATGGCAATTGGTTTGAATTCAATCAGGTACATTTTAAAACCAACAGTGCAAGCCTAGAACCTTCTAGTGCTGCTCAGTTACAAAATATCGCCACTATTTGTCAGGCATTCCCCAAGGCTATTTTTTCGATCGGCGCGTTTACCGATAATACAGGAAATGAAAACGACAACCTGAGTCTTTCGCAACAAAAAGCGAGTGCTATTCAAACCATATTGATTGAATTGGGAGCCCCCCGATCCTCTATCCGTCAATCAAAAGGTTATGGCTCAGCAAACCCTGTAGGAGATAATAATACGTTGGTGGGTAGAGCACAAAATTGTCGTGTATCCATTAACGTTAAATCGAAATATGATTTGTAAGTGGAGCCCTTCTTTAAACAGAAATTATTTTTCTTTACTCCTCTGCTGAATTCGCTAATTTTACGTAATGGCCAACCCCAATCTAAATAAGGACAAAGAAATTCTCAATGCTGCGGATAAGGAATTTGAAAACAATATCCGTCCTGCCGCTATCATTGACTTCAGTGGACAAGGCCAAATTATTGAAAACATCAGCATATTCATTAAAGCAGCTAAGCTAAGAGGAGAGGCACTTGACCATATTTTATTTCATGGACCCCCTGGTTTAGGTAAAACTACTTTGAGCAGAATTGTAGCCAATGAATTAGGTGTTAACATCAAAGAAACCAGCGGTCCTGTTATTGAAAAGCCAGGTGATTTAGCAGGATTACTCACCAACCTGGAAGCCAATGATGTGTTATTTATTGATGAAATACACCGACTTAGTAATGTAGTGGAAGAATATTTATATGCTGCCATGGAAGATTACCGCATCGATATCATGATCGACAGTGGGCCCAATGCAAGAAGTGTACAACTGAATCTGAATCCCTTTACTTTGATAGGAGCTACTACTAGAAGTGGTTTATTGACAGCCCCCTTGTTGAGTAGGTTTGGCATCAAATCGAGATTAGAATATTATGATGCCATTACACTTAAAAACATCATTCTTCGTAGCGCTAAAATATTAGGCACTGCTATCACTGAAGATGCCGCCAGCGAAATTTCCGGCAGAAGCAGAGGCACTCCAAGAATTGCCAATGGCTTACTGAGAAGAGTACGTGATTTTGCACAAGTTCTGAATGACGGGGCTATTGACATTGGTATCACCCAACATGCATTGAAAGCATTGAATGTTGATGATCATGGATTAGATGAAATGGACAATCGTATTCTTTCCACTATTATTGAAAAATTCAAAGGAGGACCCGTGGGTATTACCACCATTGCTACCGCAGTGGGTGAAGAAACCGGTACTTTAGAAGAAGTATACGAGCCTTTTTTAATTCAAGAAGGATTTATCATGCGTACCCCGAGAGGAAGAGAAGCCACCGAAAAAGCCTATAGGCATTTAGGAAAAGTGCCGCACAAAGGCGGCACTCAAAATAATTTATTCAATGGTTAATTATTCGGGAACGACTAATCTGAAACCATTGCCATGAATATTCACAATCTCTATGGCGCTGTCTTCCTTTAGGTATTTGCGCAATTTGGCAATATACACATCCATGCTACGACCATTGAAATAAGTATCACTTCCCCAAATTTTCTTTAAAGCAATTTCACGGCTCAACAAATCATTTTTATACTCACTCAACATTTTTAATAGTTCGTTTTCTTTAGGGCTCAACACTACTGTTTTCCCAGCCTTGATTAATTCACGCAACCGTGGATTAAAATGATAAGAGCCTAAATCAAATTCAGCATTATTCTCCTCGCGATGTTGCTCTTCATTGCGTTTTAAAATGGCTTTGATTTTATGCAGCAATACTTCGCTATCAAAAGGCTTTGTAATATAATCATCCGCGCCCAATTTATACCCTTGTATGATATCGTCTTTCATGGTTTTGGCACTCAGAAAAAACAAAGGCACATCCGGATTCACATCCCTGATTTCTTCAGCAAGGGTAAAGCCATCCATATGTGGCATCATTACATCAAGGAGGCAGATATCAAATTTTTCTCTTTGAAAGGCAGCCAATCCTAAACGCCCATCCCTTTCAAGGATTACATCGTAATCGTTTAATTCCAGGTAATTTTTTAATACACTTCCTAGATTGGTGTCGTCTTCACAAAGGAGTATTTTGGGTTTTGCTGCTTCCATAATTTATTTATTTATAGCAAATAACATTAATTCAATTTTTACTTAGCGAATATAGTGCCTAATTTTTTGTTAAAGGTAATTTTACAATTTTCTTTACACTTGAAAGCCCTGTGGCATTACACAAAATCTATAAGACGATTAATTTCGAATAAACTTTTTATCCGTTAGCGATTGCAAGAATGCTAACAGGTCTTTTTTTTCATCGTTGGTAAGTCCAAGTGGTTGCTTAAATGTTTCATCCCTATTAATGGCATTGGGAACTATCAATTTTGGATTATTATAATAGTCTATTACTTCTTCTAATGTCTTAAACATGCCATTGTGCATATAGGGAGCCGTAACAGCTACATTGCGAAGTCCAGGTGTCTTGAATTTACCCTTATCTGATTCTTTCTTAGTGATATTATAAAGTCCTGCGTCATTCAACTCCTTCGCATTATAGAGTCCTATATTTTTAAACTCATCCATGGTAAAATCTTCCATCCGATGGCAATCAAAACATTTTGCTTTGTCGCCCACAAATAATACTCTTCCTCTTTCCTCAGCAGGAGAAAATTCTTTGATATCATTACTCCAGTCATCGAATCTACTATCCACTGTTTCCAATGTTTTTTCATAAGCAGCCAGTGCTGAAGCCAAAGAAGCAGCAGAAGGCGCTTGGCCAAATATTCTATTAAACAATGCACGATAGGTTTTAGATGCCTTTAATCTTTGAACCGCTTCTTCAATTGGCAAGGCCATTTCGTCTGGGTTTTTGATCGGCATCAGTGCCTGTTCCTCCAAAGAAGCGGCCCTGCCATCCCAAAAATAATAGGGTCTATTTTTCATATTCAAAACGGAAGGTGTATTACGACCAGTTAGTTTATTACCTACTCCCTTGCTAAATGCCAATGTATCAGCAAATGCATAAGCAGGTATATGGCAACTAGCGCAACTTAATGTGGAGTCTTTGGATAGCATTTTTTCATTAAATAATTGCTCCCCCAGGGCTGCTTTGGTTTTAATGGTAGGAAGCGGTGGACTAGAGAGCATAAATGCCGAAAATAGGATGATCGACAATATCAATAATATCGTAGAGTGGATTTTCATGCTATAAAATTAACCCAATTACTGACATAAAAATTGCCCACTACCCGCAGACATTGCATAATTTAGAATTTTAGAAGCAAACTTAAGTAGTAAATAATTGGGTCAATGAGAATAAAGTGATTTTTGATAAATGGTAGCAGTATTGCTATATTAAAATATCAACCTGCATTCGTAACTTTCAGCAAATTTTACTTTCATGCCTACAAAAGAAGCATTTGTTCAAGCCATTCAAGCGGGTTATACTTTTAAAGGAGAAGCCGTGCCCCTTGGTGTAGCTATGTTGGACGGCAATATTGTATCAGAAGCCCCTATTCACTTGCCACTCAAAACCATGAATCGGCATGGATTAATTGCTGGCGCTACTGGTACAGGCAAAACCAAGACCCTACAAATGATTAGCGAGTGGCTAAGCGATAATAGTGTACCTGTATTGCTGATGGATATTAAAGGCGATTTAAGTGGCATTGCAGCAATAGGCACCATCAATGAAAAAGTGACCGAACGCTACCAGAAACTGGCCATGGAATACAAACCCTCCCTTTTTTCAACTGAATTGATGACGCTTACCGGAGAAAAGGGTATTCATTTACGCGCTACCGTTAGTGAATTCGGGCCGGTATTGTTAAGCAAAATTTTAGGGCTGAATGATACACAGGGTGGTGTAGTAGCACTGCTATTTAAATATTGCGACGATAGTCAATTACCCCTATTAGATCTCAAAGATTTTATAAAAGTATTGCAATTCATTGGGGATGAAGGTAAGGTGGAAATTGAAAAATTATATGGTAAAATTTCTACCACCACCACCGGCACCATTCTGAGAAAAGTAATTGAACTTCAACAGCAAGGTGCAGATATATTCTTTGGTGAAAAAAGTTTTGAAGTAGATGACCTGATGCGTATGGATGATCAAGGCAGGGGGATGATCAATGTATTGCGGGTTACAGATTTACAGGACAGGCCAAAACTTTTTAGCACTTTTATGTTACAACTATTGGCTGAATTATATGCCAGTTGCCCCGAGGAAGGAGACGTAGACAAACCCAAACTAGTATTATTCATCGATGAAGCACATTTAATTTTTGAAGAAGCGAGTGATGCCTTGCTACAACAAATTGAAACCATTGTAAAATTGATTCGTTCCAAGGGAATTGGGGTGTTTTTCTGCACTCAAAATCCAATGGACATACCTGCAGGTGTACTAGCACAATTAGGATTAAAGATTCAACATGCACTTCGTGCCTTTACTGCAGCAGATAGAAAATCTATCCGGCAAACAAGTGAAAACTATCCAGAGACTGATTTTTACAAAACGGAAGACCTGATTACCCAATTAGGCATTGGAGAAGCCTTGGTGACCCTTCTCAATGAAAAAGGCATTCCTACTCCTTTGGCACATGTAATGCTATGCTCACCCAGGAGCCGAATGGATATTTTAACGGATGATGAAATCAATGCCCTCACTACAAAATCTAAACTAGTAGCAAAATACAATCAACCAGTAGATAGCGAAAGCGCCTATGAAATATTAACAGAAAAACTCAAAGAGGCTGCAGAAAAAAATCAGTCTACTCCGCTAGAGGACATCAAAGTGCCCAAACCTAAAAAAGAAGAAAAATCAACACTGGAAAAAGTGGCTAATAATACGGTCGTAAAAAGCATGGTACGTACAGCTGGCAATACCATTGTACGTTCTTTATTGGGTGCACTAGGGCTGGGTGGACGAAGCAGAAAAAAATCCAGCGGCTGGTTTTAATTAATTTTCTCTTCCCAGTTGGATAAAAGATACGAACATCATTTCTTATGTAACTTTGCGCATGTTTCGAAAACTATTCCTCCATCGCTTTGGTCCCTTGGCAGTGCTAGCCCTTTTGGTTTGCGGGATCAGCTTTATCACCAGATTTGTTTTGTTTATTAAAAGTTGGAATAACCTGGAATTAAATCCACTTCATTTTATCGGCATCTTTCTAGTGGGTTTATTCTATGACCTGGTAATTTGGGGCTTTTTTGCCATTCCTGTTGCTATGTATTGCTGGCTTATGAAAGATAGTTGGTATCAAAAAAAATGGAATAGAATTCCCCTGTACATTTTATTTTTTATCATTATCCTGATTTTAGTTTTCAACGCCGGTGGCGAAATAGTTTTTTGGGACGAGTTCAGTGTTCGCTATAATTTTATTGCAGTTGATTATCTGGTATACACAACCGAAGTATTGGAAAATATCTGGCAGTCGTATAATATTCCTGTAATTGGCAGCGCTGTTTTACTCTTCACGATTGTATTATTGTTGATGGCTGGCAAAAAACTTCAACCCTCTCAAACTGTTTCTATGCGGTTTGGGAAACGATCGATCTTCTTTTTACTTTTTTTAATGCTTCCTCTTGCTGGCTATTTTCTTGTTAACAATAGGATTAAAAACATCAGTAATAACCGGTATGTAAATGAATTAAGCGGAGCGGGTATGTATGAATTTGGGGCTGCTTTTTGGAATAACGAGATTGATTATGCGCAATTTTACGCAGTACAAAATGATACGGCCAATTTTACTTTGCTGAAGCAATTATTACAAACTAATCATACCACATTCAGTAATCATCCCTTGAGTATAGAAAGGACCATCCGCACCGATAGCCCAGCGCATAAATGGAATATTGTTTTGATAAGTGTAGAAAGTTTGAGTGGGGACTATTTGGCTTATTTTGGAAATAAAGAAAACATCACACCTGGTTTAGATTCTCTCATACCGCACAGTTTATTTTTTAAAAACTTTTATGCTACGGGTACTAGAACAGTGAGAGGATTAGAAGCTTTATCGCTATCCATTCCACCTACACCTGGGCAGTCGATTGTACGCAGGCCTAATAATGAAGACCTGTTTAGCATGGGCTCGGTTTTACAATCGAAAGGATACGAAACCAATTATATTTATGGTGGTAATAGCTTCTTCGATAATATGGGTTATTTTTTTAGCCACAATGGATACACTGTATTAGATAAAAGAGATATCCCGGAGTCACTGGTTCAACATACCACTGCATGGGGCATTGATGATGAAGCCGCCTTTCAATATACCCTTCAACAATGCGATAAAAGCTTTCAGGCTAATAAATTATTTTTTAACCATGTTATGACGGTAAGTAATCACCGACCCTATACTTATCCAGTAGGTAAAATTGATATAGCCCCTAGTACACAATCCATTGCAGGGGGTGTTAAATATACCGACTACGCCATTACCAAATTTATTAATGAGGCGAGTAAGAAACCATGGTTCAATCAAACTGTTTTTGTAATTGTAGCAGACCATTGCGCTAAAAGTGCAGGCAAAACAGATTTACCCGTGAATCGCTACCATATTCCTTGCTGGATTTATGCGCCCCAATTAATCCCTGCCAAAATAGAAGAAAGTTTAACCAGCCAAATTGATTTGGCCCCCACTGTTTTAGGCTTACTGAATTTATCCTATACCAGTCGCTTTTTAGGATATGATATTTATCAAACGGCCCCCGAAAACCGACGATTGTTTATTAGTACCTACCAAGACATGGGTTATATTAAAAGCGACACCTTGGTTATTTTATCGCCACAGCAGAAAATAGCTACCTACAAAATCCATTTTAACATCGGATCGGCGGAAAAAATAGCCGAAAATAAAACCCTCAGCAAGGAAGCAATTGCCTGGTATCAGGGAGCTAGTTGGTTATTCAAAAACAATGGATATAAATATTCCGAAAAATAAGGGTTGATTTATAAACAATTGATATATAATTATTTATAATGGTTTTTTGTTTTGCTCAAATTGCTGGAATGCTAAAAATATGTACAAAAAAACTTGGTAATTGATAAATTCCTATTACCTTTACATCGGTTTTTCATAGGATATTGGATTTTAAAGCGGGACTAGATTTCTATCTTGGTCCCTTTTTTATTTTTATACCTTCATTGTCAATTGGTTGGTGTTAAAACATTGATTTTAGGTAAACTTTATTTCTCCCTTTTTTGTAGCACTTATTCTTTGCTCTGCTTGCAGGAAGTCCAGTAGTTTCCATATTTTTTCTTTCCGAATGCCGGGCAGTTTTTCCAGAATCGAACCAACTGTTATTGGCTGATTATCTGCCATTTTTTTAATTTGATCATACAGGGCTTCAAATTCAACTTTGCTGAACGTCCATTCTTTGTTTCCAATGCATTGATCACAAATTCCACAAGCAGTTACTGTTTGGTCGCCAAAATATTGTGCTATCAGTTCGCTTCTGCATTGCCGATCCGCTTGCACATACTGCAACATTGCATCCACTCTTTCTTGGTATTTTTCTTTTCTTTTTAAATAGGCTGCTGTATCCATCTGAAAACTATCGGCATACATTCGATGCAGCAAAAGATACAGTTGTGGACTTTCCTTTTGTGGTAAATACTGAATAATCTGATATTGATGCAATTGTTGTAACTGCTGTTTAACCAGCGCCGCTGGCAGATGGATAAATTTTGCAATAGCTGCTTCGATAATATTGACTGGAAAATCGAATACCCCTTCATACATTCTCAGTAGTCCTTGCACCAATTCAGTCAAGCTAGGATGTGTATTTTCAAAATCTCTCAATTCATCTTTAGAGGTAGTAAAGACCAAGGTGGATGGTTTAAAAAAAACTTCATTATACATAAATATCCCTTCTTGCTCCAGTGCTTTTAGTGCATAGGTAACAGTTAGTATATTCAACTGAAAGGTTTTTGCAAAATGGCCAATTTCAAAATCATACGTTTGGCCTTGGCCATGACCAGCTGGAATCTGCAATTGATTCATGATGGCCACATACACTTTTTTTATTTCTTCGGCAGAAGGAAAACGGATATCTACTTGCCCTTTTAATTCCTCCAACTCACGATGGCTATACAATAAAACGGCATAGGCTTTTTGCTCATCTCTGCCAGCACGTCCTGCTTCCTGATAATAATTTTCCAAACTATCCGGCACATCATAATGCACCACTGTTCTAACATCTGGCTTATCTATACCCATACCGAAAGCATTGGTACAAACCATCACGCGGGTTGTATTTTGAATCCAATTGTTTTGTTTGGTATTTCGCAGTTCATTACTCAGCCCTGCATGATAAAAATCTGCAACAATTCCATTTCGGTTAAGCATATCCGATACTTCTTTGCTGTGTTTTCGGCTCTTACAATAAACAATGGCCGTACCCTGAACCCCCTTTAGAATATCCAACAGTTTGTTTTGCTTAGAGGGCTCCATGAATACACTATACGACAAATTGGGTCGTGCAAATGATTTCCGAAATTGCCGGGCATCTTTTTTAAAGAGCAATTGCGCACAAATATCTGCTTGTACAGGAGGCGTAGCGGAGGCTGTTAATGCCAAAATAGGAACTTCGGGTAACCATTCACGTAAAGCAGCAATGCGTCGGTAAGGTGGTCGAAAATCGTACCCCCATTGTGAAATGCAATGAGCCTCATCTACCGCAATCAAGGCAATAGGAAGGGAAGCCAAATAATCTTTGAACAAATTTGTTTCCAATCTTTCGGGTGAAAGATAAAGAAACTTACATCCGCCATGAACAGCCTCTTGCAATGTTTTTTTAACCTCGTGAAAGCCCATGCCCGAATAAATGGAAAGTGCTGGAATACCACGAGCAGTCAGGTGTTCCACTTGATCTTTCATTAAAGCAATCAATGGACTTATGACTAGGCAAATACCGTCCATGGCCATTGCTGGCACCTGGTAACAAATGGATTTTCCGCCACCAGTTGGCAATAAGGCCAATGTGTCTTTTCCTTCCAGTACAGACAGAATAATATCTTCCTGCATAGAACGAAAAGTATCAAAGCCCCAATATTGTTTTAATATGGAATGTATATCCTGCAATAGAAAATGATAAGTGATGAAGTTATAAAACCTTTTTAACAAAAAGCCTTACAGAATTGGCCGCCAACACCACATCGCTTAATCCCATTGACAAAGCACTGAAGGTAGGCGTAAGCAGCCCCATCGCAGCAACGGGTATTGCAACGATATTATAAAGGAAGGCCCAGAATAGGTTTTGTTTGATGGTTATATTGGTATGCTTACCTAAGCCAAGTGCCAAAGGCAACTGCTTAATCCCGTGATTCATCAAAATTACGTCTGCACTTTGCAGGGCAATTTGTGAGGCTTCGCTCAGTGATACTCCCAAAGTAGCTTTGGCCAAGGCGGGTGCGTCATTAATTCCATCGCCAATCATTGCGGTTGGTAATTGTGCATTGTAAGCGGCAATTTTTTCCACCTTTTGAGCCGGCGACTGCTCTGCAATTACTTCCTCAATTCCCAATATTTGCGCTACTTTTTCGCAGTTGTCTTTTTTATCCCCGCTCAACAAAATAGTTTTAATACCTCGGTGATGCAACCAGTCAATCACTTCTTTTGCTTCCATCCTAATGGCATCTTCTACATCTATCCAACCCAGCAGTACTTCATTTTTACTAATATATACATTGTGCTCCCCAGTGCTGGCTCCCGTTGTTTTGAAGGAACCGGCCATAAACACATCCCCTGTGGCACTCGTAGCCTTGATACCCAATCCCTTTATTTCCTCTACCTGTTTCCACTTAATTTCGGGTTCAGCTTTAAAAGCCGCTGCGATACATTTAGCAATTGGATGCCCCGAATATTTTTCTAAAGAAAATGCAATTTGCTTGAATTCATTTTCGTCTATACTTGACTGATATGCAGCAATCGAAAATTGTCCGGTTGTTAAAGTACCTGTTTTATCAAAAACCACTTGACGAATACTGGTAAATGCTTCTAAACTAGTAGCGTTTCTGAATAAAATTCCATTACGGGCAGCACGACCCATTCCTACTGCAATAGCTGCAGGCGTAGCCAAACCCATTGCACAGGGACAACTAATCACCAGCACAGCAATACTACGTAATAAACTTTGCGTGAACGAAATATGAAAAGCATAAAAATTGATGAGTAAAGTGAGCAGTGCAATGCCTATCACTACCGGAACAAAAACAGCACTGATGCGATCGGCCAGTTTTTGCATGGGTGGCTTTTCACCCTGTGCCTGTTTGACCATTTGCAGAATACCCGATAAAACAGTATCCTTTCCTGTTGCAGTAACCTGCGCCTTTATAGTGCCCGCTGCCAATACGCTTCCTCCAATTAGAAAATCTTTTTTCCCTTTTACAAGTGGAATGCTTTCACCAGTGATGATCGCTTCATTAACAGTACAATCGCCCCAAAGAATTTTACAATCCATTGGAACCTGCTCTCCAGTTTTAATCAATATCAGATCGCCGGGCTTTAACTGCGTATTTTCTATTGGCAAAATAACTTCCTTGTGTTCGTCATCAAAGGCAATCATATTAGCCATTACCCGTTGAGATTTGGCCAGGGCATTGACTGCTCTTTGAGTTGATTGAATAGAAGCATCTTCTAAATAATTCCCTAAAAAAACCAGTGTTATGATTGAAGCGGCGGTTTCAAAAAACAGGTAGCCTGCACCCAATCCACCCAAATAACCAGCAAGACTATAAACAAAAGCTGCCGAAGCTCCCAATGCCACTAAAACATTCATATTCGGCATTCCATTCATCAAACTCTTGATGGCAGATCTGCCAAAATAATACATCCCAAGGATGAATACAGGTAAACAAATTAATAACTGAAGCAAGGGATTCATCAACCAATGAATATGTACCCATCGATCGAGCATGTGCAACATAAGTACCGCTGAAAAAGGCAGACAAAATAGAAAGCGTTGCTTATTATTAGATAGCCATGCTCTTTTACGCGGTAGCAATGTACCTTCTTCCTCTACTGCATAACCCAATTGCTCAATGCCTGATTTTAACTTATCTATCGAAATGCCTGAGCTATTTATAAAACTAACATCCCCATCAATAGGATTTACCTTCACTTCCTCCAATCCTTCTTTTTGCAGGTATTTGGAAACCGTGAGGGCACAATTACTACAGGTCATGCCTGTTACTTTTAATCCTGTTTTTTTTATTGCTGATTCCATCTGCTTGTTAGAGAAGGGCAAAGGTACCCTTGAATTATTTTTCTTTCTTACCATAAATGGAAAATATCTTTGCAACATGGAGGTAAATTTTACATTAGCAACAATACCCCTCGCTGCCAGCGAGTTATTGGCAGTAATGGGAAGTCGCCGTGTATTGGCGTTTCAAGGAGAAATGGGAGCTGGCAAAACCACTTTTATTCATGCCCTATGTACTGCATTGGGCGTTGTAGATGCCATCAGCAGCCCCACCTATTCTATCATCAATGAATACAGGACCCTTGAGCAAGCAACCATTTACCACATCGATCTTTATCGTTTAAAAGGCGAGGGAGAAGCCATACAGGCTGGTGTGGAAGAATGTTTATATAGTGGCCAATACTGTTTTGTGGAATGGCCTAACATCGCCCCCAATATATTTCCAGAAAACACCTTACAGCTATCTATCGAAGCAATTGATGCAAATACTCGAAAGCTGAAAATAAATTTGTAATTTGTATGCTTTAATGCTTTCTGAATTATGGCCAGTACCAAACCCTTTGTATCCCCTTCTTTCAGTTATGAAACAATGGAAGAAACCCTTGATGTAAAACCAAAGGGTGAAACTTTATATATAGGTATCCCCAAAGAAAATTCATTCAATGAAAATCGCATTGCATTAACCCCCGAAGCAGTGAGTGTGCTCGTTGCCAATGGTCATCGTGTAATTATTGAAACCAAAGCGGGACTTGGTGCTAGTTACAGTGATAATGATTATAGCGAAGCGGGTGCCACCATTGCTTTGCATAAAAAAGAAGTGTTTGAATGCGCTATTTTAGTAAAAAGTGCCCCTGTCAGTGAGGAAGAAGTAGGCTTGCTTAAACCGAATCAATACATCATTTCTCCCATACACTTGGCCGTTATGAAACGGGAGATATTGCAGAAAATGATGGAGAAAAAAATTACGGCCCTCAGTTTTGAAAACCTCAAAGACGATAGTGGTCATAATCCCATTGTAAGAAGCATGAGTGAAATAGCTGGCAGTGCCGTGATGCTCATTGCCGGACAATATCTCAATAATGCCAATAATGGCAAGGGGGTATTGGTAGGAGGTATTAGTGGTATTCCCCCTACCAAAGTAGTCATTATCGGTGCGGGTATTGTTGGTGAGTACGCTGCTAGAACTGCATTGGCCATGGGTGCTAGTGTAAAAATTTTCGACAACAGTATTTATCGCTTAAAAAGACTACAGAATAATATTGGTGCTCGTATGTGGACTTCTGTAATAGAACCTAAAATATTGGCGAAGCAATTAAAAACCTGCGATGTAGCAGTGGGTGCTTTAAGTGGAGATGGTGGACGTACACCCGTTGTAGTGTCAGATGAAATGGTTAGTAATATGCGACCAGGTACCGTTATTGTAGATGTAAGCATTGACCATGGTGGTTGTTTTGAAACCAGCGAAGTAACTTCACACGAAAACCCTGTTTTCAAAAAATATGATGTAATACATTATTGCGTACCCAATATCCCAAGTGGTTTTGCACGCACCGCATCTCAAGCTATTAGCAATGTATTAATGCCTTTAATGCTCGAAACAGGAGAAGGGGGTGGCATTGATCAAGTTGTGTGGTATAAAATCAATATTAGAAGCGGCATTTACCTATTCAAAGGAAGTTTGACTAATTTCTATTTAAGCGAAAGGTTTGATTTAAAATATACTGATCTTAATTTGCTGATTGCTTCCAAAAGATAATGCCAACAACGCATGGCTTATTTCTCCCATTTTATTGAAAAGTTCCGACGCATCACCTATTCAGGTAGGTATTTACCTGAAATTGACGGCCTACGATTTATTGCTATTTGCTGGGTTGTATGCTTGGCACATTTAGGCACCTATATTGCCGATGCAGTTTTACAATTAAACAATCAATCTTCCTATATCCATCAATTTTTATTGGAAGGTACTGCGGGCGTATCATTTTTTTTTATCATCAGCGGATTTATTTTATCACTTCCCTTTGCCGAAAATAAATTATCCAAGGGTCAGCCCGTCTCTTTAAAAAAATATTTTCTTAGGAGGGTCACGAGGCTCGAGCCCACCTATATCATCACATTGCTGTTGTATTTTTTGCTCCGTGTTTTTGTATTTCAGTACGAAACTTTTGGGGAATTATTACCCCATTTAGGCGCTTCCTTATTATACCTTCATAATATAATTTACAATAGTCATTCCACTATTAATGGTGTGGCTTGGAGTTTGGAAGTAGAAATTCAGTTTTATTTACTCATGCCAATACTGGCTTATCTCTATTTGATCAAAAACACTTCACTTCGACGAATCATTTTATTGGCACTGATTATTGCAGGCATGTTTTATTCCTATGCACAGCAATACCACATAGCCCATTTTGGCAATAAGGCCTGCTATTTTTTTGGCGGGATGTTGCTCGCTGATTTATATGTGTTAGACAAAAAAAATTATCAGCAAAGAATAATCAGTTTTTTGGGTTTGGGATTATTAATAGCAGCTATGTTTATCCCCGGATATTATGCATCTGTATATTGGAGTTTAGCAAAACTAGCTTGCCTATTAATTTTTTGCTGGCTGGCACTAAACAGTAGTGGATTAAAAAAAATATTGAGCTTTGCCCCCATTGCCATTATCGGTGGCATGTGTTATACTATTTACCTTTTGCATGTAGGCGTATTAGGTGTTTTGAGGCATCAATTTGCGCAGCTCGTTTTTAGTAACCATACTTGGATAAATGTAAGCATACATGTTATTGCTGCACTAGCTGCCATCTTAGTAATAAGTGGGGTGTTTTTTTTATTGGTAGAAAAACCTACCATGAAAAGAGACTGGTATAAATTTAATTGGAAAAAGAAGGAAGCCTGATTACTTATACTGCGCAATATCAATTACTTCACTACAAAAATTATATTCTTGCGGATCATTGCTACTTACAATTACTAGTTTCCCTTTTGTGAAATTGTTTACTAGTTGATGATACAATGCACAACCTTCCTGATCGAGATTGGTAGTAGGTTCATCTAAAAACAAAACGGGCGTATCGCTTAAAAAAGCCTGTGCCAATTTTAATCGCTGCTTCATACCGCTACTGAAATAGCGAATTTGCTTATTCGTTGCCTTGCTCAGGCCAACAATTGAAAGTATTTCATCTATAGGTAAAACCAGTTTTTTGAACTTGGAGTGAAAATCGAGCATTTCTTTTGCAGTCATTTCTTCAATCAATTCAAGATAAGGAGCAGCAATGGCGATATGTTCAAATACGCTCGTTTCTTCCATCAATTTTCCGGCAATGCTATAGTCAATTTTTCCTTCTGTATAGGTAACGGCACCCGAAATAACTTGTAGCAAGGTGGATTTACCCGAGCCGTTAGGACCAGTAATAGCATAATACTTACCCGCTGAAAAAGTGGCAGAAAGGTGGCGGAATATCCACTCCCGATTATACCTTTTACCTACCTGATTGACTAGAATATCCATATTTTGAAGAAAGCTGATGCGAAGTAACGCAAAGTTTTTCATTGAACATCAGGTAAATAGAAAGAGTCAGAATCTAGTCTCAGACTACAAAAAATAAAATATCTTTGCCCGTCGTTAAAATTGACCAATGGATAAAAATTTCAACCCAGACAAACAACATACTTTATCAGATACGGTAAGCATTTCGGGAACAGGACTACATACTGGTGTAAATGTAGACATGAAGCTAAAGCCGGCCAATCCCGGATTTGGTTACCAGTTTCAACGTATTGACCTTCCAGGAATGCCCGTTATTAAGGCAGATTGCGACTTGGTTACTGATACCTCTAGGGGAACCACACTAGAAATGGGGGATGCTAAAGTGAGCACAGTAGAACATATTTTAGCTGCCCTAGTTGGAATGGGCATCGACAATTGCCTGATTGAAATCAATGGACCCGAAATTCCCATTATTGATGGAAGTAGCGAGCCTTTTGTAAAAATTATTGAAGAAACGGGCGTATTAGAACAAGATGCTGCCAAAGCATGGTATACCATCGATACCAATATTTCTTTTTATGATGATGTAAAAAGAGTAGAAATGACTGCCCTTCCTGCTACTAATTATCAGATAACCACCTTAATTGATTTTAATAGTCCGGTATTGGGCACTCAACATGCTGGGTTGAAGGCAATGGTTGATTTTAAGCAAGAAATTGCCCCCTGTCGCACTTTTTGTTTTTTGCATGAATTAGAAATGTTATTAGACAATAATTTAGTGAAAGGGGGTGACATCAATAATGCCATTGTGGTAGTAGACAAACCTGTTACAGATGAAGAAATGGGTCGATTGGCAAAGGCTTTTGGCAGGGATAAAGTAGAAGTGAAAAGCGAAGGCTACTTAAATAATCTAGAACTGAGATTCCCCAATGAACCTGCCCGACATAAATTATTGGATGTTATTGGTGATTTAGCCTTGATTGGATATCCTATCAAAGGTCATATCATCGCGAACAGGCCCGGGCATAGTAGCAATGTAGAGTTTGCTAAAATAATCAAACAATACATCAAGAAAAACAAACACCTTAAGGATATTCCGGTATACGACCCCAATCAACCTCCAGTATATTCTCAGCAACAAATAGAGCGAACTTTACCACATCGTTTTCCTTTTTTATTAGTAGATAAAATCATTGAATTGTCTGATACCCGCATTGTAGGTATTAAAAATGTCACTTTCAATGAGTATTTTTTTCAGGGTCATTTCCCTGGAAATCCAGTAATGCCCGGTGTTTTACAAGTGGAAGCCTTAGCACAAACAGGAGGTATTTTATGTATCAACGCTATGCCAGAAGGTCAATATGATACTTATTTTATCAAAATTGACAATTGTAAATTCAAACAAAAAGTGGTGCCCGGTGATACGATGTTATTAAAAATGGAATTGATTGAACCCATTCGACGGGGTATTTGTGTGATGCGCGGCACGGTTTATGTAGGCAACAAGGTTTGTACAGAAGGTGAGTTTACAGCTCAACTGGTAAAAAGAAATTAATATTAATTAACTCAACGAATGATACATCCGCACACATATATACACCCCAATGCTAAATTGGCGACAAATGTAAAAATTGATCCTTTCAGTGTGATTCATCAAAATGTGGAGATTGGTGAAGGTACCTGGATAGGAAGCAATGTTACGATTATGGAAGGAGCGAGAATTGGTAAAAACTGTCGCATTTTTCCTGGTGCAGTTATTTCAGCTATTCCACAAGACCTAAAATTTGATGGAGAGCAAACCACCGTTGAAATTGGAGACAATGTAACCATCCGTGAATTTGTTACTGTTAACCGGGGCAGTAAAGATAAATGGACTACCAAGGTGGGTAATAATTGCTTAATCATGGCGTATAGCCATATTGCACATGACTGTATTGTAGGCAATAATTGTATCATGAGCAATAACACTCAAATGGCAGGACATGTAACCTTGGGAGATAATTCCATTCTCGCGGGCATGTGTGCCATTCATCAGTTTGTGCAAATAGGACAACATGCATTTGTTGCTGGAGGTTCATTGGTAAGCAAGGATGTACCGCCCTATATCAAAGCGGGTCGCACTCCATTAAGTTATGCTGGCGTTAATTCTGTAGGCTTAAAAAGAAGAGGATTTTCGTTGGACCGAATCAATCAGATTTTAGATATCTATCGCATTATTTATAATAAGGGGATGAACACATCGCAAGCATTGAATTATATTGAAGAAGAAATAACGGCAACCGATGAGCGCGATGAAATTGTTACTTTTATCAGAGAAAGTGGCAGAGGAATTATTAAGCGATTTACGAAGGGAAGCATGGACGATGAATAATCCCTTCACCGTAATACCTATTTGAAAGCTCCACTGGAGCTTTTTATTTTTGCATCCGTCAAACAGTTAGTATGATGCTATTTATCAGAACCAATTCAGCCCATATAGACTTTGGGCCATTGGTTGCCAAACTAGACGATGATTTAAAAATCAGAGATGGAGAAGACCATGCATTTTATGCTCAATTCAATAAAACTGCCAGCTTGCAACAAGTGGTCATAGCGTATGAAAACGAGAAAGCCATCGGATGTGGCGCACTCAGACCTTATGCGCCAGGTAGCATTGAAATCAAAAGAATGTATGTAGCGCCTGAAAAAAGAAAAAAGGGAATAGCAACGGGCATTTTAAAAGAACTAGAAAAATGGGCGAAGGAATTAAATTATCATCAATGCATTTTAGAAACAGGCAAAAATCAACCGGAGGCCATTGCCCTATACTTTAAAAACAATTATCAGATCGTTCCCAATTTTGGACAATATACAGAGTCAGACAATAGCCTGTGTTTTGAGAAAACACTAGGATGATTCGACCAGTTGTTATAAATAAATAAATATTATATATTTGTTTTACTTTGATTTCTGTCAACAATCATTTATCCTAAGAATTTCTACTGCTATCACACCTATTAACTTTTTACGATTTTTTTATTTTTTTTCATTGATATTCCATTTTGTAAATTAAACCTTTTACTATGCCTAAGTATGTAATTGAAAGAGTCATTCCGGGTGCCGGAAATTTAAATGCCGAACAACTAAAAGCCATCTCTCAAACTTCTTGCGGAGTATTGAGTAATATGGGTCCTCAAATTCAATGGTTGCAGAGCTATGTAACAGCAGATAAAATTTATTGCGTGTACATCGCTCCCAATGAGGAAATGGTAAGAGAACATGCCAAACAAGGTGGCTTCCCTGCCAATGCAGTGAGTGAAGTAAAGAACATCATTGATCCGACAACAGCAGAATAATTGCTTAAAGGCCATATTTATTGTAACCAAATATGGCCTTTCTACTTTATTGTTGCAAACTCAGCAAGTGTAAGTTCCTTTATAAAAAATAGAAAGACTTGTTGCCAATGTAAGTTGGGTATCAAAACTGGAATTGAAAACTACCAAACACACCAAACCTACTCGTTTTGTTATCAGGTAAAGGAGTAGGCAATATTCTCCAAACAAAATCAAGACGGAAGACTTTAAAAATATTATCAATACCTGTACCCAATTCAGAATAAATTTTACCATCAAGGGTTTTGAAATAGGAAATAGGTGTATTGTTTATTTTTTTATTCGCTTCCGACAATGTTCCATAAAACAATTTTGCCGTCCAAAACTGCCGCCACTTTAGCTTTCGAGTAATACCAGTATATCGAAATACACCAGAACCAATTGCATGTTCTATATTTAACCCTGCATAAGTATCTGTCAAATATTCAAACCGGGTCATCAGGTTCAATGAATTTCGGTTGTAATAATATAAGTCGTTGGCAGGAGGTATAAACAAATAAGTATAAGGTAGGTTGCCATATATTTTCCCGCCGTAAAATTTATAGGTAAGTGTTCCGAAAGGAGATATGCGCATGAAATCGCTGACAGATCCAGCCAGTTTTACATAATCATAAGAACTATTGATCACTTTAGAAACAGCTTTTGCGGCCACCAATTCTACAGCAGGATAGCGACTCCCTAAAGTATACCGGAAATAATTCGACTCCACGAATTGTTCTAAATAGGCAAATCGGAATTTCAAAGCAATTTCAAAATTTTGTAGTGCTTCGCCTTTAGTCACCGCAAAATTATCTAGCGGCGGAAGATTTTGCAATGGATAAAATTTACGTTGTGCAATAAACAACTCCGTTGAAAATCCTTTTCCCCATTCTTTAAAGCCCTCTGCCACGAACTCTCTTACTTGAATAAATTTTCGACTTATATTGGGCTTGCGAATAGCCAATGAAAATACATTGTCTTGGCTCACTTCATTGTAACTACTAATGCCATTATCAATATCGTTGGTATAACTCACATGCAATCGCGACCAATTTGGTTTTTTGGTAACGATCCAATAAGCTTCGCCCTTGCCTTTAAATTTTTGATCCTTGGTGCCATAGGCCAGGTAACCATGGAAATACATTTTTTTATGAAAGCCTGTATTCGTGCCTAGATCAAATCGAAATCTGGTGCCCTCCCAATTATTGCTACTAATCCAGTTGAACCAAGGACCTATTTCGTAGTTACCGATATTTTTATACCCCGTTCCAATAAAACTGATGGCGTTTTGCAGTTTCTGAAATTTAGGCATTACCAATAATTTGTCGATGGTTGTATAAATAGCTTGCTCATTTTTCGATAACTGTTCGTACCGAAGGCTATCCCATTGTGCATCGTTATAAGAATGAACCAATGGAGAGGTAACAACTGTTTCCTGAATAGGTTGATCCAAAAAATAGTTTTTGATTTGCGCATCGTTAACGACCACATTTCTATACTGGGTTGTTTTTCTTCCAATAAAGGAAACTGCCTTCTTACCAAACATGGTAAAATCTGCAAAAAACTTATCCTTTTTCAAAAAATAAATAGAGTCATTGTACGGTACAAATTCTTGAAAAACGCTGATGCGATCGATATAATTGATATTTGCATCCTTGCCCAAGTAAAGTGTTATTTTTTGCAATTGATAGGTCATTCCCAATACCCATGCATCTCCTTCAAATGTATTCTGACCTGCTCGTTTAGGAGTAAATACGAAATGAAATATTTTTTTCTGATTTATGATTTGTGTATCGGGTACAGAAAAATTGTAATAATTATCTGCGTTATCATTAAATGGACTAATAAAATCCTTGTCCATCACATTTACAAAATTGCTGTAAATATTTACGTTCTGGTCCATCACTCCAAGCAATTTGCTGACACTTTCATTCTTCACCCCTTTTGTATTGGCAGCAGCTATATTTTCATAAAATTTTTTAGGGTCGGCTTGGTATTTATAATCGCTTACTGTTTCTGCTAAGTAAAAAGGTAAAAAAGGTTCTTTTTCTGATGTGCTATCTATATTATCAAAAATAAAATTGAAGGGCTTGAGTATGAAATTTTTCTTCAGCTTATTGGGTCGGATATTTTTAATATCTACTTCGAGTTTATTATAGGCATTGTATCCAAAATTACCGAAGCCATAGCGGTCGTATTGCTTTTTCTTACTCATTATTTTCTTCCACAAGAAGAGCCCTTTGTTCACTTTTGCTCTTACCACTGCACCGCTATTATTACCCCCTCTTTGTAATTGTATATCGAGTAACTGATCTTTGGTAGCTGCTGTAACAGCTACTTTATACAATTCGTATCCGGCATAGGATACCACCAATGTGTCGGATTTTGAATTAAAAAGAAAAACAGTAAAATGGCCACTACTATCTGTTACTTTACCATTTCCAGCTTTTAAGAAATAGATGGAAGCATAACTAATCGATTCTTTAGTATGCGCATCCGTTACCTTTCCCGAAAAGGGAATGGGCTGGCCTATTACGGTACAAGACCAATTGATGAAAAGCACTAATAGCCCAATTTTGAATACAGGTTTCAATTGTAATTACTGATTAAATGAAAACGAATAGATGTAATGAATAGACTAGCAAAGCTATAAAATAGCTGTACTTACTGGGAGGATTTAGTGATTATATTATCTTTAAATTCTTTCACTGCCTTTTCCAACTCCTTGATTCTTTTTTCCAATTCAGGTAAATTTCTGCTGACTGCCTGACTACGTAATGCAGCAGTATAATCAAATGCGGGCGAACCTGTAACTGCTTTTCCTGCTTCAATTGATTTACTTACGCCACTTTGCGCATTAATTTTTGCGCCATCCCCAATTTGAATATGCCCCACAATACCTGCTTGTCCTCCAATTTGTACATTACTGCCAATCTTAGCACTGCCACTGATTCCTACCTGTGCAGCAATGACGGTGTTTTGACCTACTTCAACATTGTGTGCTATCTGCAATAAATTATCCAATTTAGCGCCTGCTTTAATCAAAGTGCTACCAATGGTGGCTCTATCAATGGCCGCATTGGCGCCAATTTCAACGCCATCTTCAATTACCACATTTCCAATTTGCGGAACTTTTTTAAAACTACCATCGGGTTGGGGAGCAAATCCAAATCCATCGCCACCAATCACCGTTCCTGCATGAATCACTACATTATTGCCAATAATACAACCGTGATAAATTTTCACTCCAGGGTGAATAATACAGTTTTGTCCAACCTGTACCCCTTCACCCAAAAACACCTGTGGATATATTTTGCTCCCGTTACCTACTACCACATTTTTACTGAGATAGGCAAATGCACCTATAAAAACTTGCTCGCCTGTTTTGGCAGTAGCATCTATATATACAGGATCTTGAATACCCGTTAGTTGCTGAGCAACAATTTGCTGGTATTGATTTAATAAAACAGCAAATGCAGAATAGGCGTCTGGCACTTTTATTAAAGTTGAATGAACAGGCTGTTTTAATACCTGTGTTTCATTTACAATAATGATAGAAGCTTGGGTGGCATATAAATACTCTTCGTATTTTGGATTGGCTAAAAAAGATAATTGCCCCGCTTTTGCTTCTTCAATTTTTCCAAAAGAAGAAACCGTTGTTTCTTCCGACCCTTCTATTTTCCCTCCAA
Source organism: uncultured Bacteroidota bacterium (assembly GCA_903858475.1). Classification (GTDB taxonomy): domain Bacteria; phylum Bacteroidota; class Bacteroidia; order Chitinophagales; family Chitinophagaceae; genus Ferruginibacter. Next base: position 54,804 of record CAIOIZ010000005.1, on the reverse strand, counting down.
TCATGAGGGCTATTTGTGCTGCGGAGAATTGCATATTAATGTATTGAATGATTCATTCTTTTTCATCCTATCGAACAAGGATTCGGATTTATCGGACATAACAAATATAATATTTTCTAACCTTACCCCTTAAATTTTGATTTATCAATGCATTGTCAACTTCAGAAATATCTCGCACGGTTCCATCTTTGAACAAAATATGAATATGTTCATCTTCAAAATTATAAGTACTACTTACTGCTTCGCCAGTAAATACTAACCAAGATGCATCTTCTAATGAAAGGTTTAATTTGGAGGCAGCAGATGCTGTTTTATTTTCCAATATTTGGACATCGATGGCCGTTGCAGAAAACTGTACTTTCAATAATTGGCGATTAATAATTCCCTGACACAGCGTAGATAAAACCAAATCCGGATGATGACTCCATTCTTTTATTACGGCTAATACATCATAGTCATCTAATCCGCAAAACTCATCCAATGTAACAGTACTGATTGGCTCATTTATAAATTTGTTTAATATAGAATTGGTGGTAGCCTTGATGTATTTGGCTCTTTTAATGATGCGTTGAAGCATTTGTTCGGCGCATATAACTGTTTTGTGTAAATACACCTGCCAATACATCAGCCTGCGACTGACCAAAAATTTTTCGACCGAATAAATGCCTTTTTCTTCAATCATCAGCTCTCCATTGTGCACGGTTAACATCTTCAGTATTCGATCGTACCCAATGACGCCTTCACTTACACCGCTAAAAAAACTATCGCGTGATAAATAATCCATTCTATCTACATCCAATTGACCACTGATTAATTGGTATAAAAACTTTTTAGGATGCACATTGGTAAATATATCGATGGCCATTTGCAATTTTCCCTCCAATTGTTGGTTCAGCTCCTTCATAATCAATAAAGAGATTGCTTCGTGATGCATTCCCTCAATCAATACATGTTCTAATGCATGACTAAAGGGCCCATGCCCTATATCGTGTAGCAATATGGCAACTTTAGCCGCTTGGTCTTCTTCCCAACTAATTTCCACGCCCTTGCTTTTTAATTCTGCCAAAGCATTATACATCAAATGATAAGCACCCAAGGAATGATGCAGCCTAGTATGCACTGCTCCTGGATATACTAAGTGTGCCATCGCCATTTGATTAATTCTGCGTAAACGCTGATAATAGGGATGTGCGATAATCTTAAAGATCAACTCATCATCAATGGTTATAAAACCATACACAGGGTCATTGATAATTTTACGAAAGGGCATATATAAAAGACATTTAAATGCACTGCAAAGTAAACCAAATAAATGCGGGAAAAGTGGAATAGACCGAGAACCTGCTTATTTACGAATACTTCTATTCACCATGTAAACCCCCGCTAAGGTTACTGCACCACCAATCAGCAAACTCGCCGTAATGCTATCGGGGAAGAAAAAATGGCCTATTAAAATAGCAAAAACGGGATTCATGTACGCATAAATGGAGGCTATTTCCATTGGCAAATGTTTCAAAATATAGATATAGGCAGAAAAAACGAGCACTGAACCAGCAATAACCAAATAGGCTATCGCTTTCCAAGAGATAAGTGGAATATCAGCAAGTGGCAATGTTTGATTAGTGAAATAAGCAGTACTATACAACACCATGCCTGATACAAACATTTGAATCCCAAGTCCGAAATAAGGATTAAACCCAAAAATGTGCTCCTGCGTATATATAGAGCCGATAGCCCAAGTTAAAGTTGAAATAATAGATATGATGATTCCAAACCGAAATGCTGGATTTAAAAAATCACTGAGATGATCGTTAAAAATAATACAGATTCCTAAAAATCCTATAATCATCCCAATTATAGAGGCGCGATTGATAGATTTTCCTCTGAAAAAATATATAATGACCAACCATAAAGGGAAGATGGCTCCAATAATGGCACCTAAACCAGGAGAAATAAATCGAACTCCCCATGTGCTAAGGCTATTACTTAAAATGAAATTAAATACCGCAAGCAATAAAATAATTTTCCATTGAGCCTTTGTAGGAAGTGGATGTCTTTTAATTAAGAATAAGGAACAGAAAATCAACCCTGCAAATAATTGACGCATGGCTACCATTTGCAAGGCCGGCATATTACTAACGCCCACTTTTGATGCCACCCAAGTGCTGCCCCAACCAATGCAAACAAAGAACAACAACAAATAAGCCTTTGCCCCTGGACGATGCCTGAATGCAGGGGCAGGTATATTTTTATTAGAGAGAAAAGACATATTTAAATTTACAATAATTAATGTTTAAAATGCCTTCTGCCAGTGATTACCATGGCTAGTTGCTGTTCTTGACAATAAGCAATACTATCTTTATCACGAATAGATCCACCAGGTTGAATAAAAGAAGTTATGCCTGCTGCATGTGCAATTTTTACGCAATCATCAAAAGGAAAAAAGGCATCGCTTGCTAATACAGCCCCTTGTAAATCAAAATTGAATTGTTTTGCTTTTTCGATGGATTGACGCAAAGAATCAATTCTACTTGTTTGGCCACAACCCTTGCCGCATAGCTGCTTATTTTTTACCAAGGCAATAGCATTGCTTTTTAAATGTTTGCAAACCAAATTGGCAAATTCAAGGTCTTCCTTTTCTGAAGCGGTGCAGGCTCTTCCCCCTACTTCTGTCCATTCGCTATAATTTCCTGTATCCTGTTCCTGTGATAAACTACCGTTTAATAATGACCTAGATTGTATTTCAATATTTTTTTCAGTGGGCATTAATTGTAAGAGGATCCTGTTTTTTTTGCTGCTCAACACGGCAACCGCTTCTGCTGCAAAAGCGGGCGCAATCAATACTTCAAAAAATAATTCACTGATTGCATTGGCTGTTTCAATATCTACCAATCCGTTAGTTACCAACACCCCGCCAAAGGCACTTTCAGGATCACCCGCCAATGCAGCATCCCATGATGCTTTTACAGTGGAGCGTTGTGCAACGCCACAAACATTGGTATGCTTGATAATGGCAAAACTAGTTTCTGTAAACTCTTTAATCAATTGAATGGCGGCATCTACATCTACCAAATTGTTGTACGATAATTCTTTGCCATTTAACTGTGTAAATAAGGCATCGAGTTCTCCATGGAAAGTAGCAGACTGATGTGGATTTTCGCCATAACGCAAAACTGTTTTTGATTTACCAAAAGGATTATTGAAGGCTGTTTTATTGAAATAATTTGAAATGGCAATATCATATCCAGTACATACATCAAAAGCTTTGATGGCAAAAACACGTCTTTGTTCCAGCGTAGTTGACCCTGCCTGTTCTTTAAGTATTTGCTCTAATGCAGCATACTCTTTTTTAGCAGCCACCACTACCAGGTCGCGATGATTTTTAGCTGCCGCCCGTATCATTGATGGACCACCAATATCTATTTTTTCAATGATGGCATTTTCGTCAGTTGTAGATTTCACCGTTTCTTCAAAAGGATATAAGTCAACAATCACCAAATCAATGGCTGGAATTTGGAATTGCTTCATCTCGGCCAGGTGTTGAGCATCGTCTCTTTTCCCTAAAATGCCACCAAACACTATAGGATGAAGGGTTTTAACTCGTCCTCCCAAAATAGAAGGATAGCTCGTCAATGATTCAACTGGTATACAGGCAACACCCAAGTCTTCAATAAATTTTTGCGTTCCACCGGTTGAATAAATAGTAATACCCAGTTGTTGAAGCTGAAGAATAATGTTTTCCAACCCATCTTTATAAAAGACAGAAATGAGTGCTGAATTAATTTTTTTGTTCATGGAGTCAAGTATGTGGTGGATGGTGATGAATGATTAATTAAATTTCGGATACAAAAGCACCATCCTCCGGAATTGAATGAAAACGCAAATGTAATGCTTCGCATTCTTGTTTCCATTTTCCAATTTTCCACAAGCTGTTAGCAGCGTCTAAAATGAAGAGTTTTACTTCGAATACTTGATTAAGAAATGCAATGGACATGGATGGATTATTAGTAAGTACTAAGTAATCCAATTTAATTTTTTGGGGAGGAATAATACATTCAAATGCTTGATCAATAATAGCGATTCTTTTTCCCGCAAACTGATAAAAAAAATTGTTATGATACAATTCTTTCAAGGGTTTAGGTATTTTTTTTGCGTGAAAATAAATTCGGGCAGCATCGATAGTTGTATTTTGAAAATGTTTATTAGCTTTTACTGCAGTATCGGATATTCCATACAACTGTTTTCCTACAATAAAATCAAGCGCAAAATGCCTTGGTATTTGATATACAATGAATCGTTCTTGTGTTGCAGCTCCCCATTCCCGGTAGGCGTTGGAGATACAGAGGCCGAGTAAAATAATCAAGGAAATTATCAATTGCTTTAGTTGGCGGCCCAGTAACCAATAAGCCATTGAAATTAGCCATGCATATAACAAACCAGTAGCAAGCCATGAAATGCTTATTCCTTTCCACACGGCCCATTCGCTGGCATTTACCCATAATACTATATCATTCATCCACTGAATCAGCATACTTGTAAGCCTTCCCAAATAAATAGGCAGTTGGGGCAACCAACTAAAAGCCATGAGTAGTATTTCAAGTATTAATATGATACTGGATAAAGGCACTGTCAATAGATTGGTGAAAAGAAAAAAATTAGGAAACTGATGAAAATAATACATACAAATAGGAAATGTCAGTATTTGTGCCGCAATGGAAACAGCAGCCAGTTCCCAAATTTTATCGAGCCATTTGTAGGGTATATACAGTAGGTGGTAGAGTGGCTTTTGAAATACCAGTATTCCAATGATGGCCAAATAACTCAACTGAAAGCCCAGTTCCCACAAATAAAATGGATTATAAGCCAACATTACCAAAGCAGCTGCAGCCAATGAATTATATATAGACGATTGCTTGAAAAATGTTTGTCCCGTTAGCATAAAGCTAAACATCACAGCAGAACGAATCACCGAGGCTCCTGCACCTGTAAGTAATGAAAAAACCCAAAGCAGACTAAGGATTAAAATATAGCGAAGGATGGCTGATTTTTTTATGTAGGGGATTTTAGAAAATATCCATGTCAACATTACATATATCAAACCCAAATGCATACCCGAAATTGCTATGATATGCACTACACCTGTATTACTGTATGCTTGCACCAGATCTTTATCAAGGTCGTTGGTATATCCAATCAATAACGCTTCGGCAATACCTTGTATGGAAGGGTCTGCACTTATATACTTGCGAAGCCCTTGAATAATAGCGGTACTGGCGCTAAAGATGAATTGCTGAAAACGATTTATTTTTTTTTGAGGAAGCAATACCCAATCTGATTCTTTTAAAAATACCTGATGATGCCTTTGGTGAAAGGCAGCATACTGCTTATAATCGAAAGCGCCTGGGTTGCCAGTATTTTGTATTTCCTGTAAAGATTTTCTAAAAATAATTTGATCACCATATTCTAAATGGTTTACTATGCTATCTCTGGAAAAATAAATAACCGCCTGACCGGTGCAGGAAATAATGGAGTCATTCCGAATCAAGGATTCCACCATCGCAATCGATTTATAGGACTTGGGCTTTTCAATGAGCGGTTCTAATATGCGGGCAACAACATAATCCTGTGAATGGTAAAAATTACCATACCAATCAAGCTGGTGCCGAATGTCTTTTTGCCAACAAAGCATGGCGCCCACAAATAGCAGTAACAGACTAATTAGTATTCCTCTTAACGGCTTCCACAAAAACTGAATGGATATGGGTAAAAAATAAAATCCGAAGAGTAGTAAGATTCCAACAAACAAGCAGTAAAGAATAGACGCAAATGAAATTGCACCATACCATTCTACTGCAATCCCCCATAGCATGGGTACCAATAGCCGAATAATGGGTGCAGTTTTCCAAAGCGGAATGTGAAACCTAGGTTGCATGCCTCAAAATAAAAAAAATGAAAGAAGGCCTACTCCTTCTTTACTCCTTTTATCCTCTAAATAAATTGTTTTTACACCAGTTTATTCCTGATGGCCTTGGCTACTGCCTCCCCCTTACTATTGACATGCAGTTTGTCGTAGATGTTTTTGATATGCGAATGAATGGTATGAAAACTAAGATTAATTTTATCAGCAATCATTTTATAACTGAGCCCATCTACCAAATGCTTCAACACTTCTTTTTCTTTCTCAGTGAGCTGAATATATTCTGAATGCATTGGCTGTAAAGAAAAGAAGTTCAATACTTTCTTTGCTACAGAAGGAGTAAAAAATGACCCGCCTGCTGCCACTTCCCGAATAGCTTGTAATAACTTGGCGGGCTCTGTGTTTTTTAAAATATAGCCAGATGCCCCATTGCAGAGGGAAGCAAATATTTTATCATCATCATCAAATACTGTTTGCATGCAAACATGCACTGCTGGAAACTTTGCTTTTATTTCCTTCGCTGCTTCAATGCCATTTTTGCCAGGAATATTGATATCCATCAATACCACATCTGGCAATAAAGCTGCTATTTTTTGTTCGAGTCGATTGGTATCCTCAAATGAACCACATAATTCCATGTCCGCTGTGGTTACAATGGTGAACTCCAGACTTTCTCTGAATTTTTGATTGTCTTCAAATATCGCTATCCGCATTTTTTTATTTTCAATCATCAAAGCTGGTTTTTATTTCATTAACAACGCATCGCCAATTAGGGTGATAATATCATTAAATAGTACACTTTAATTGAATACTGGTTCCTTTTCCTGGGGCCGTATCTATTTTAATACTTCCCTTTATTTCAGCAGCCCTAATTTGGAAATTTTTTAAACCATTGCCTTTAATGGTCGTATTCGAGTCGAAGCCAATGCCATCATCTATTACAGTAAGCAATAAAGTTCTACCAATGATGGATAAATTAGCCCTAATATGTTGAGGTGATGCATATTTTACTGCATTATTCAAGGCTTCTTTAAATACTAAATAAATATTTTTGCGATGCTCTAAAGGCAATGGCATTGTTTTTAGTTTTTCATCGGTCTGCAACTCAAAAACAATATTGCGTACGGCACAAATATCAGTAGCAAATGATTCCATCCTTTGTACCAGTTTAGCGCCTTCATCATTGCCCGGATTAATAGCCCATACGATATCACTCATGCTGGTTACCATCTCTCTACTGTTGGCCCCCATTTTATCCAATACCATTTTCAGGTGCTCGTTGTCTGATTTTAATTGCCCTTTCACAGCCTGACTATACATGGAGATGGAACTCAAAGTAGCACCAATATCATCGTGCAGGTCAGTTGCAATACGGGTACGTATACGCTCTAACTCTAACGCCTTCTTTAACCGAAAACGATACAATAAAAAAATCCCCAGCGCCAGTGACAGTATCGCCAAAACAATAAACCACCAAGTCATATAGAAAGGAGGAGTAACGGTAAAGAATAGACTAGATTCTGCTCCTTCGAATCCTGCCACATTCCGCGACTTGGTAAGAAATTCATATTCGCCAGGGGGCAACTGTTCATAGCGAACCAACCCCGTTCTGGTCAATTCTTTCCATTCTTTGTCCCAGCCTTTTAACTGATACAAAATATGATTGTCCCGTTCCCCAATAAAATTCACCGGTGACAATTCAATCTCAATAGCATCTTTATAAGAACAATTGATTGATTGGCTTTTTGCATCAACCAGGTATTGCTCCTGCTGACCATATCTTATGCGGCTAATCAAAACCTTCAATGGCTTCGAAGGTTTATTTTTATCGCCCTGCTTTAGTACGGCAATTTTATTATCCGAAGCAAATAAAATTTGAGCCGGTAGCTGTGTATATAAATCGGTAAGCAAGGTGGATTCCTTCCATCCAGGTAATTGATTCATGTCTTCCCAGATAGAAAACAAACTATCTGTTTTAAAAAGACCTGCATCGGTTTGAACCCAGTAATGATGCGTCGCATCTTCTAAAATTTTTTCAATCGCATAATTACTGAAACCGCTGGAAGGATAAATAATTTCGAGTTGTTCATTTTTAAATTCATAAATACACAATTCACTACATACGATTAATCTACCAGCCGCTGTGAACAATATCCTTAATGGAAACTTTTTAATCTCCGCTACAGTTCCGCTGGATGAGGGTGAAGTATAAATGGTATAAGCATAGGTAGCAGGGTTTACTTTATATAATTTATTACTGCAGGTAAACCAGATATAGCCATCCTTCCCTTTCTGTAAATCTTTGATTGCCTGACCATAGGTATTATTGGCCAATGCTTTGTTTCCAAAAATAACCGTGTCCTTACCAGTTTGTATATTGTATACCAAAATGCCGGAACGCCGCATGGTCACCCAATAATTAGAAGCCGTTGCTTTTACAATAAAGCCAGTGCTGTTTTGATCAGAGGCCGCTATTACTTTATTTGATAAATCTATTAGCTTGTGCTGTTTTACATTATAATATCCAAACCCCTGCATGGAACTAAACCAATATCCCTGCTCATCGGCATGCCAATAATTGATATTTCCCAATAGCGTATTTTTATCAACAGGCAATGCATAAGGACTAATCGTTTGGGTGGCTACGTCATAACTATACCATCCCGATTGAGTGCTTAAAAAAAGTTGGTCGGCTGGTCTATCAATGGAAGGAATGACATGATACACCACTTTTGATTTATGGTCAGACAATGGCAGGGGCAACCATTTAAAAACAAAAGAATTGACATTTAATTTCCACAAGCCCTCATCCGTACCTATCCAAAGATTTTCCTGTCGGTCGTGGTATGAACGAATCAACCACTTGTCTTTTAAGGAGTAAGAGACATCAATTGCCCTTGCATTTGAATACCGAAAAGAAAAGAGCCCTCCATTGGTTACTAATAAAAAATACCACTGGTCTTGCACTTTAACTTCCGTAATATCGTTGATGGTAAACCGATCTTTATTGATACCAGGCAGGTTTACTTTTTCAAAATCGTTGGACTTGATATTATAACGGAAAAGGCCATCCGAAAATGTACCAGCCCAGATGCATCCTTCGTGATCTATATAAAGCGAAAAGAATACATTGTCTATTCTGCTATGCCCATCTGTTTCTTCATGATGAAAAGATTGGTAAGTACCCGTAGTAGGATTAAATTTTTTGATGCCATAGGAAGTAGACAACCAGAAATTACCCTGGGTATCTTCTACTACCTTATTGATAAATTTATTGATTCGATCATCTTTTCCATACACCGTAATTGGATAATTATGGAATAGATTGGCCTTGGGGTCGAAGCGGGCAATTCCCTTTTCTGTTGTCAACCACAGATTTTTTTTTGAATCTCTAAAAAGATAATTGCACCATTTATAAGGAATCGTTCCGGGACCAGTTCCTTCGGGGTATTGGATAATTTTTTCTGTATAGGGATTTAATTTATTTAGCCCGCTTTCTGTACCGAACCACAGATTGCCCTCTCCATCCTCAGCGATACCATTAATAGTTTTATCGGTGATTCCATTCTCTCCTATCCGAATATAGTTTTTAATATTGCTGCCATCGTAGCGACTAAGTCCCCGGTTGGTTGATAGCCATAGAAAACCCCGACTGTCCTGAAAAATAAAATTAACGGTATTCCCCGGGAGGGCTGGCCTTTGTGCAACCAAATCAAACAATAAATCATTGCCAATAGACTGACCATTGCCATATTGTGCAATGCACAAAAGAGACAAGTGAATTACAATGCCGAAAAAATATTTTTTCACAACAAAAAGATAATTCATTCCTGCAAAACAAAAAGGATAAATGCCAATAAAACTGAAAAATACACTACTTACTCAAGTGCATACTTCTTTCCTTATACAATTGCCTGAAATAAGGATCACGCAGGTCTTTGATAAAGCGGATGGCCTCCCCGGTACTTTTCATTTCGGGGCCCAACTCTTTGTTTACGCCTGGGAATTTATTGAAAGAAAATACCGGCTCTTTGATTGCAAATCCGGTCATCTTTTTTTCGAAAGTGAAATCTTTTAGTTTAGCCGCTCCAATCATTACTTTAGTAGCCACATTCAAATAGGGTATTTGATAGGCTTTTGCAATGAAAGGTGTGGTACGACTGGCTCTTGGGTTGGCTTCAATCACAAACACATTGCCGTCTTTAATGGCAAATTGTATATTGATTAAACCCTTTATATTAAGAGCGCGGCCAATTTTCTCGGCATATTCTTCCATGGTATGCACAATCAAAGGACTCAGGTTAAATTGTGGTAAAACTGCATTGCTATCTCCACTATGAATACCTGCCGGTTCAATATGTTCCATAACACCCATGACATGAAAATCATCGCCATCGAAAATGGCATCTATTTCTGCTTCTTGACAACGATCCAAGAAATGGTCAATCAAAATTTTATTACCAGGCAAATGTTTTAATAAACTTAATACGCCTTTTTCCAATTCTTCATCATTCAATACAATACGCATTCTTTGTCCACCCAATACATAAGAAGGACGTACCAACACCGGATAACCTACCTTCTTGGCTACTTCAATAGCATCATCGGTATTAAAGGCCGTACCATAATTTGGATAAGGAATTTCTAATTCCTTCAACATATCACTAAACCGTCCACGGTCTTCGGCGATATCCATATTATCAAATGAAGTACCGATTATCTGAATTCCTTTTTCATGTAGGCGTTTGGCTAATTTTAAAGCAGTTTGTCCACCCAATTGCACAATAACACCCATGGGTTTTTCATGCTCCACAATTTCCCATAGATGTTCCCAGAAGACGGGTTCAAAATACAATTTGTCTGCAATATCAAAATCGGTACTAACTGTTTCAGGATTACAATTTACCATGATGGCTTCATAGCCACACTCTTTAATCGCCAACAATCCATGTACACAACAATAATCAAATTCAATGCCCTGACCAATGCGATTGGGGCCACTACCCAATACAATGATTTTTTTCTTATCAGAAATTTTTGATTCATTAGAAAGTAGCATGTCGGTAGGACCCGCAATGGCTTTTGCTTCAAAACTTGAATAGAAATAAGGCGTCTTCGCTTCAAATTCAGCTGCACAGGTATCTACCATTTTATATACCCGCGTTAACCCCATCGCCTTTCTGCGTTCATAAATAATTTCTGCATTCTCCTCGTGCATAATACGAACAATTTGTTCGTCACTGAATCCAAGTAGCTTTGCCTTGGTCAATAATTCGTCTGGCAAAGATTTAAAATCATATTGCGCAATCTCTTTTTCGCAATCACAAATTTTTTGAATCTGATAAATGAACCAACGATCAATCTTAGTGCTTTCACAAATACGTTTTACACTCGCACCCGCCATCAACGCATCCTTGATACGAAATACGCGATCCCATTTTGGGATCTTAATATATTCCAATAATTCGTCGGCCTTCATCAAACTTTGTCCGTAATAACCAAGGCCTACGGCTTCATTTTCTAAACTCTGACAAGCTTTTTGTATGGCCTCACAAAAATTTCTACCAATACCCATCACTTCCCCTACCGATTTCATTTGAAAACCAAGGGTATCATTGGCGCCTTTAAATTTATCAAAATTCCAACGGGGGATTTTTACAATAACATAATCCAATGCTGGTTCAAAATAGGCGGAGGTGCTTTGTGTGATTTGATTTTTTAATTCATCTAGGTTGTAGCCAATCGCTAGTTTGGCGGCAATCTTCGCAATGGGATAACCAGTTGCCTTACTCGCCAAAGCAGAGGAACGACTTACCCTTGGGTTAATTTCAACAACAATTAATTCTTCTGTTTGCGGATCCAAGGCAAACTGTACATTACAACCTCCGGCAAAATTGCCCAAGTTGCGCATCATGCGAATAGCGGTATTGCGCATATTTTGAAAAGCAGTATCACTCAACGTCATGGCTGGTGCCACTGTAATACTATCTCCTGTATGCACCCCCATGGGGTCAAAATTTTCTACTGTACAAATGATGGCAACATTGTCTGCACTATCTCTTAATAATTCCAATTCGTATTCTTTCCATCCCAGCACTGCTTTTTCCACCAATACTTCGTGAATAGGACTTGCTATCAAGGCGTAATTGAGGGCCTCATCTAATTCGTCTTTTTTAAATACGATACCACCTCCGGTTCCACCCAAGGTAAAAGAGGGACGCAACACCAAGGGGAAGCCAATTTCCTGTGCAAATTCTTTTCCTTCTAAAAAGCTATTGGCAATACGAGCCGGACAAACTTTGATGCCCATTTCAATCATCCACTGCCTGAATTTTTCACGATCCTCCGCTTTATCAATCGCCTTGATATCTACCCCAATTAAACGCACATTATTTTTTTCCCAAATACCCATTTCGTCTACTTCCTTACACAAATTCAAAGCAGTTTGACCTCCCATCGTAGGCAAAACAGCATCAATCTGGTTTTCTTCCAGAATTTGTTCAATACTCTCCACTGTAAGTGGTAGTAGGTATACACGATCGGCCATCATTGGATCGGTCATGATGGTTGCCGGATTGCTATTTATCAAGATTACTTTTATCCCTTCTTCTCGAAGGCTTCTTGCAGCTTGGGTGCCGCTATAGTCAAATTCGCAAGCTTGACCAATGATAATAGGTCCGCTGCCGATAATAAGTACTGAATGAATGGAATTGTCTTTGGGCATATGAAGATTGCCGCTTTGTAGGCGTGCAAAAGTAACGGCAAAAACACAAAAAGAAAAATCTTAAAGAATTAATTCAAGATTCCACTCGCCTTCTTCATAAAAAATAATATCAATGGGACCCTTATCTTGGGTAAACCGAACCCGGAATGGGAAATTCACGCCTTGAAATTCAATAACCTGTGTGCGTGACATGTCGCGAATATTGTTTCTAATAAAATTTCCTTCCATTAACTGATAAGCCCTCACATTCGCTACGCCCATCACCCCAGTTTCCATCATTACCGTAACAGAATTGGTTTTGTTGCTATGTCGATTCACACTTTTCTGACTGACGGCATTGCTGATTTCAATGAATTTATAAGGCTCTTCATACCTTCCTTTATAGGTGTCTTTGCTCCAAAAGCCTATGGCCACACTGTCTTCCATCCCTTTTCTTTTAAAATGCATTTCGCCATGACCCGATTTGATGCCTTTCTTAAAACTACCCTTATAATAATCGCCTACACTCCAGGTATAGATACCTTCTCCATCTGGAAAACCATTTTTAAAGTTTCCTTCATAGGTATCCAAACCAATTGCTTTGCCCATTCCATTGGCCTTACCATCCTTGCATTCACCGGTATATTTGCCAGTAAGGGGCAATAATTTTACCAAACAATCTTGAGCCTGAGCACTAGCTATGATAAAAGTGCAGGAAAAAAACAACGCAATTGTTTTCATAAATTATTTCTTTAATATAGTAACTTGTATTTACAAACGGGTTGCTACCTACATTTGCCATATGAAAGTATCAATTATTTTACATAAAATAATTATAATATTTACAAGTGGCTTGTTTTTAGTGATCAGCGCGTTCAACCATACTGCGAGCGCACAAATCTTCGCCCCCAAGCATTATCCACAACATTATTTTGCGTGGCCCTTGAAAGCTACTATTGGCATTGCAGCTAATTTCGGTGAGCTTCGGCCCAATCATTACCATATGGGACTGGATTGCAGAACCGATAAAAAGCAAAATATACCGGTGCTGGCCGCTGCAGATGGCTATATCGCTAAAGTAAAAATAGAACCCTACGGCTTTGGACGCGCTATCTATATCAATCATCCCAATGGATACAGCACCCTCTACGCGCATTTGAATGATTTTTACCCTGCCTTGGAAAAATATGTACAGGAGCAACAATACAAGGCCCAATCCTGGAAAATATTTCTCGACATTCCGCCTGATTTATTTCCGGTAAACAAAGAAGATTTCATTGCGTACAGCGGCAATACAGGTGGAAGCCAGGGACCACACCTTCATTTTGAAATCAGAGAAACCCAAACAGACAAAGTATTGAACCCGCTCTTATTTGGCATGCCCCTTCCCGATACAGTACCACCCCTTGTACTGCGTTTAGCCGTTTACGATAGAAACAGCAGCAGTTTTGAACAAGTACCTAGTTTTTATTCTCTCCTCAAAAAAGGAAATTATTATACAGTAACTGATTCTTGTATTGCTTTCAAAAGCAACAAAGTCAGTTTTGCTATCACTGCGGTTGATAACCTCTCTGGCTCTAATAACCCGAATGGCATTTATGAGGCCGATCTATTAGCCAACGATCAACCGATCGTGGGTTTTCAATTAGACGACATCAGCTATGACGATACCCGTTATTTAAACGCGCACATTGATTATAAATTAAAAAATAGTGGCGGCCCCTTTGTACAACATCTATCCCGCTTGCCTGGATATCCCCCCGGTGTTTACAAAGAAAAAGGGGGCAATGGAATCATTGACTTGGATAGCACTAATGGCAGTTCCATACAAATACTGGTTAAAGATGCGGCTGGAAATACCAGTACTATTCAGTTTAAAATAAAGGCTGCTACAATAGCAGCTATTCCCAATCCTACCAATAAAAGCCAATACTTTCAAGCTGGTTATTTGAATGTATTTGAAAACAATCAGCTTCGTTTCTATTTGCCTGAAAAAGCATTGTATGATGATATTCATTTCAATTATGTTGAACCAAATACAAAAACAGCCTTTCCTATTTACAGCATATTAAATGGCAACATTCCATTACAAACTTATTTCCCAGTATCCATTTTTGCGCCTGCCCTCAAATCGAACAAAGTAGTAATGCATCGATACTGGAATGGAAAGCATGATTATAGCAAAGCCCCACAGGATCGAGGATGGTTTACTGCTAGCTTTCGTGAATTCGGTAATTTTCAATTACTGATTGATAGTACGGCGCCCACTATTAGTCCTGTTGGATTTAAAGAAGGCATGTCCTGCTCAAAATCTAAGTCCCTTTCGTTTATTGTAGCAGACAATACCGAAGAACTATCTTTTTCTGCTTGGCTCGATGGAGCCTGGATTTGTTTTAGTAATGACAAAGGCAGAAAATTCATTTATGCATTTGACGAACACTGTTTACCAGGCAAACACGAATTAAAAATAATGGCAAGCGATCAAGTAGGAAACACAAGCGAAAAAATCTATCATTTCACCAGATAAACAAATCAATTATCAATACAAGACGACCGCTGAACCATTAATGATTTTGATTGTTTAATTAATGCATACATTATTCATCATATAGCCACCAATCTATGACAGCTTTAACAGAAGGATCAAAAGCCCCTGCATTCAAGGGAAAAGATCAAAATGGATCGCTACACAGTTTAGCCAATTATAAAGGTCAAAAACTAATTATTTATTTCTACCCCCGGGATAATACAGCAACTTGCACCCAGCAGGCCTGTAATCTCCGTGACAATTTTTCGTTGCTGAAAAAAAATGGTTTTGTTGTATTGGGCGTTAGTCCTGATCCCATTCCCAAGCATAAAAAATTTGCAGAAACCCATCAATTGCCTTTTACCTTATTATCAGATCCTGATCATCAAATCATTGATAAATACGGTGTATGGGGCGAAAAAAAACTCTATGGAAAGAAATACATGGGCTTACTGCGCACTAGCTTTATCATTGATGAAAAAGGCATCATTCAAAAAATATTTTTAAAGCCAAAAAGCAAAATACACGCAACCGAAATTTTAGAAGCCTGGGCATTACTGAAAAAAAAGAAATACATTTTTTAATATAGAGGCAACCTCCTAAAGGGAGCTTACGTTCATCGGGATATAAAAAATAAAACATGAAAAAATATATCTTGGCCTCATTAGCGTTATACCTTACCGTTAGTATAATCAGTTGCAGCAAAAGCAGCCCATCCGGAAATAACGGTGGTACGGGGGGCGGTGGTACTATTACCTGTGGTTTGAGTGTTTCGTTTTCAACAAATATTAAAAGGATTTTAGATGCCAATTGCACCAGCTGCCATGCGCCTGCTAATGCCAATGCTTTAGCCCTCGCAAAATGGAGCTACGATGGCAGCTATTCCAGCGCCTTTAACAATCGTTCTAATATTTCCTTACAAGTAGTCAATGGCAGCATGCCACAAACTGGAGGCCTTCCATCCACAGTAAGAGATTCTATAAAATGTTGGGTAGATAAGGGCGCTGCTAATTAATGGAATAGTGGGTGGTTTAATCAATGATCCATTCTACTTCCCCAAATTCAAAAGATCTTTCGATGGTATCCTTGGTTAACAATTGGCCCTTTCGATTAACCCCTTGAATGATGCTATCAAAAACTTGATCACCCTTTTTGAGTGTTTGCTTATGCTGTAGTTTATACAGTTGACGACAATAATCTTGTTCCAATTTTTCATAGGGTTCTTGTAAAAGTCGATCGTAAGCCTGCAGCAAGTTTTCATGTAATTCGGTAGCCATTTCAACAAGATCGTACGTTTTGCCAGTAATGGCTTGCAGCGAAATAGGATTAGGAATAGTGGGATCAAATGCTGTTTGATTCAAATTTATTCCAATGCCTATAACGGCCCATTTCCAGTTACCCCCATTAGAAGCACCAATGACAGACTCAATTAGAATTCCGGCTGCCTTTCTGTCATTCCAATAAATATCATTGGGCCATTTTATAAAAGTATTTCCCCCTGCATACTGGTTGAAAAAATGGCGACAAGCCAATGCAACCGCCATACTCAGGCAAAATTGATCTGCTAATTTTAAGGAAATGGGCTCTAAAACCAAGCTCATAGCGATATTTTGGCCTGGTGCCGCCTGCCAAACCTTTCCTCTTTGTCCTTTTCCGGCTAATTGCTCCTTGGCCACCCATGCCATGCCATGTTTTGCCATACCTGCATGTACCTGTTGCATGGCATAGTTGTTGGTACTATCTACGCTGTCTAATATGGTAATAAGCCTATTGGTATTCATCCTTAAACAAATGGCAAAGAAGTCTTACTTTTGAGCCGGTTTTATAATCTGTATTAATCATTAAAAATACGGCCAAAAACAAACCACTACTTAAAATATTTTTTATTTGAAGAATTCGACCACCACTACTACCCGCAAAAAAAGCAGCATAGTACGTTTAACCAGAAATAGCAAAATTTTCAAGAACATTATTCTTGCCATACAGGAAAAAAAAGCGCAGCATATCGTTAGTCTTGATTTAAGAAAAATCCCAGAAGCAGTTGCCGACTTTTTTATCATTTGTGAAGCAACCAACAGCACCCAATTAAATGCGATTGCAAATTTTATTGAAGAAGATGTAAGAAAAAAAAGTGGTGAAATGCCTTACAAACACGAAGGAAAACATGCACAGCAATGGATTTTGATTGACTATGTTAGCATTGTTGTACATGTGATGATGCCTGAACAAAGAAAATTTTATCAATTAGAAGAACTATGGAGTGATGCCATCGTCATGGAACACATTGATGACTAAGCTTATTCCGATTTTACATACAAACCATCCTGAGATTAAAAATATTATGGCACAGAACGATAAGAATCAAAACGACCTGGGCAAAAAATACGGTCCCGACAACCAGCCCCCCATGGGAGATGATCCGCAAAAAAAGAAAACACGTTTTAATGTTTACTGGATTTACGGAATCATTTTTGTAGCCATTGTTGGCTACAACCTCGTTCGAAATGTAAGTGAAAGAGGAATTGAAATCAATCAACAGAATTTTTATGAAATTCTTCGCAATGGGGATATAGACAATGATTTGACTAAATCCAGAACCAAGACTGGCGTGGTAGTTATTCGCAATAAAAAAATTGTAAAGGCATTTATAAAAAAAGACAGCGTAATCAAGAAAGCTGCACTTTACAAGTCATTCATTAACGCCGATGAATTTACTGCATTGGCCAAATCAGAAAATCCTCAATTGTATTTCAGTATTGTAAAGGATGAAACCTTTATCAAACAATTGGAAGACTGGTTGAATCAAAATCCGAATATTGCCAAAATATCTCCCGCTTATGATGAGGATGCAGAATGGTTTAGCATTATCGCCAATATTCTACCCATCCTACTCATCTTGCTGGTGTTTATCCTCATGATGAGAAAAGTAGGTGGTCCCGGTGGTAGTGGTGGACCCGGTGGTATTTTTAATATTGGAAAAAGCAAGGCCACTCTATTTGACAAAGGCACTCGTGTAAATATTAATTTCAATGATGTAGCCGGATTGGATGAAGCCAAAGTGGAAGTAATGGAAATTGTTGACTTCCTGAAAAATCCGAAAAAATATACTGCACTCGGCGGAAAAATACCTAAAGGCGCTTTATTAGTAGGCCCTCCAGGTACAGGTAAAACCCTTTTAGCCAAAGCGGTTGCAGGAGAAGCGCAAGTACCTTTCTTTAGTTTAAGCGGTAGCGATTTCGTTGAAATGTTTGTAGGAGTGGGTGCCAGTAGGGTACGCGACTTATTCAAACAAGCCAGAGAAAAAGCGCCTTGTATCATCTTCATTGATGAAATTGATGCCATTGGTCGTGCAAGAGGAAAAAATGTGATGATGAGCAATGATGAAAGAGAAAATACCCTCAATCAATTATTGGTAGAAATGGATGGTTTTGGTACCGACTTAGGCATCATCATCCTTGCCGCTACCAATCGCCCAGATGTATTGGATACCGCCTTGCTTCGCCCAGGTAGATTCGACCGTCAGATTACCATCGACCGACCTGATTTAGTGGGTAGAGAAGCTATTTTCAAAGTACACCTTACGCCCATCAAAATTTCACAAACACTCGATATTCATAAATTGGCCGAACAAACACCTGGCTTCGCTGGTGCCGATATTGCCAATGTATGTAACGAAGCAGCATTGATTGCCGCCAGAAAGAATAAAGAAGCAGTAGACATGAGCGATTTTCAAGATGCCATTGACAGAGTAATCGGCGGATTGGAAAAAAGAAATAAAATTATTTCTCCAGAAGAAAAAGAAATTATTGCTTACCATGAAGCTGGACATGCCATCTGTGGTTGGTATCTCGAACATGCCTATCCGTTATTAAAAGTAACAGTCGTGCCAAGAGGATCAGCTGCATTGGGCTATGCGCAGTATACCCCTAAAGAACAATATCTCTACAATACCGATCAGTTAATGGATCAGATTTGTATGACATTGGGTGGTCGTGCAAGTGAAGATATTTTCTTCGGAAAAATTAGTACAGGCGCCAGCAACGATTTACAACAGATTACCAAGATTGCCTATAGCATGATTACCGTTTATGGCATGAATGATAAAATTGGTAATATCAGTTATTACGACCCGACGCAAGAAAATATGTTTACCAAACCTTTCAGTGAAGAAACGGGTAAAATGATTGACGAAGAGGTAAGAAAATTAATTGAACTGGCCTACGTTAGAACAAAAGAATTGCTGACAGAGAAAAAAGGAGATGTAGAAAAACTAGCCAAGGAATTACTGAAAAAAGAAGTACTTTTCAAGAGTGATGTTGAATCACTGATTGGCAAAAGGCCATTTGAAGAAAAAAAATCTTTGGATGCAAATCCTGAAGATGCAGTTACTGAAGCACCCGAAAAAAATGAAGGCGAAGGCATGGATGCCATTAATCACCCAAATCAAATGTAATTGGCAATGGCGGTTTCACCGGCAAAAGAAAATATATTAAAAAGAATTCGGCAGGCACTGAGTAACCCAGTGCCTTTGCCTTTTCCACAAAGTGAAGGCAACAATTCTGTTTACCACCCTAAAACAGAAGAATTAGAAATTATTTTCGGAGAAGAATTCACCAAAATACAAGGTAAATTTGCTTTTTGCATCAATGAAGAGGACTTGCAAATGCAAGTAAGACAACTAATCAAAGACCGCAACTGGACGAAAGTCTATTGCGTAGATGATAGATGGGAAAATGCCTTTAGCACCAGCATTCATCTCGAAAGCTGCGATGTTTCTATCACAGGATGCGAATACTTGGTGGCCAGAACAGGTTCCATTGTAATGAGTGCAGCAGAACAAAGCGGACGTACCGTAAGTGTTTATGCGCCCATACATATCTGTATCGCCCACACGAAACAATTGGTATATGACGTAAAAGATGCCCTGCAATTGTTAAAAGAAAAATACCAGCAAAAAATTCCCTCATTGATTACATTTGCTACAGGCCCCAGCCGAACTGCTGACATTGAAAAAACATTGGTAACAGGCGTACACGGACCCAAAGAAGTATTTTGCTTCTTGGTAGATACCTAATTATTACTATCAATGAAAAATGATATCTATAAATTATTTGTATACGGTTCACTGAGGAGTGGATTCCGTAGCCCCGCCTATGAATACCTGACTCGCTTTTTTCATTTGATGGGCGAAGCGGTTGTAAAAGGTAAGTTATATGACCATGGCAATTATCCTGTGGCCACCGCTACAGAAGAAGATCATTTTATTGTTGGAGAATTATATGAATTAAATAACCCAGCAGAATTTTCCTGGGCCATCGGACAATTAGATGACTATGAAGGACTCGGTGCCCCGGAAGGAGAACTGTCCTTGTTCAAAAGAGAAACAAGCATCATCTATCAAAATGGAATAGCACACATCGCTTGGATTTATTGGTATGATGGAAATATAGACGGGCTACCTGTTATGAAAACAGGCGATGTGCTTAACTATGAACAGGAAAAACATCGACCAATTTAAATACTTACTATTTTTTGAGCCAGCTTGCAACAAATAAAAAACTGTACTTCCTCTCCGATTTTCATCTAGGAGCACCCGATGCTGGCAGTAGTTTAATACGCGAAAAAAAAATCATTCAATTTTTAGACCAAATCAAATCTTCAGCAGCCGAAATTTTTATACTGGGCGACCTTTTTGATTTTTGGTATGAATACAAAAACGTAGTGCCCAAAGGCTATGTTCGCATACTGGGTAAAATAGCCGAATTAACCGATAGCGGCATTCCCGTTCATTTTTTTGTGGGCAATCACGATATGTGGATGAAGGACTATTTGCAAAAAGAAATGAATGTATCGGTTTACTTTGAACCTCAATCTTTTGAATTCAATGGAAAAAAATATTGGATAGGGCATGGTGATGGACTCGGCCCCGGTGATAATGGTTATAAGTTTTTAAAGAAAATATTCCGCAACCCATTTTGCCAATGGCTATTTGGCATCCTTCCTCCCCGCATTGGCATGGGATTAGCCAATTATTTTAGTCGTAAAAGCAGGGCGAAAACCGGACAAGAAGAAGAACAATTTTTAGGAGAAGACAAGGAATGGCTCATCAGCTATTGCAAGGATAAATTGAAACAAGAACATTTCGACTTTTTTGTTTTTGGCCACCGACACCTTCCCATTCATTTTCCTATTGGCACCAATAGCCTTTATGTTAATTTGGGCGACTGGATTAAATACTATAGCTATGCAGTATTAGAAAACGATACCTTGGTACTAAAGTATTTCAATGGTGAAGCAGTATAAATTCCATAGTAGTTTTTTTATAACAAGCGCTTTACATTTAAAGCTAACAGCCCTATTGTTTTTTTTAATCCCCACCAATACGAATTGCAGCGCACAAATCGATTCTAGTTTTCAATTCATCAAAACCATCCCTGGTCATTTTGTTTCCTTTGAAGTAGATAAACTCGATAATGTTTTTCTAATTGATGAAAATAATCAACTGAAGAAAATCAATAGCCGCGGTGATTCAATGGGTGTTTTCAATGATGTAAAAAAATATGGCAACTTATCTTATTTAGATGTTAGCAATCCACTTAAAATATTACTCTATTATAAAAACTTTGCCAGCATTGTCACATTAGATCGATACCTAGGTATTCGCAACTCCATCAATCTGCGTAAGGAACATATTTTTTCTGTCAATTGTTTGGCTACTTCCTACGACAATAATATTTGGATTTTCGATGAACAGGAATACCAATTGAAAAAAATTAACGAGGAAGGAAAGTCACTGCAACAAACAGTGGATATTCGATTATTACTCAATGAAACCATCTCTCCCTCCACCATCATCGACCACGAAAACTTTGTCTACCTCTACGACCCCGAACAGGGATTTTATATTTTCGATTATTTTGGCTCCTATAAAAATAAATTAAGTTTTCTGCATTGGACAGACGTGAGTATTAGCAACAATACGCTCTATGGTTTCTTTAACAATCAATTGGAAACCTATCAGCTGGGCTCGCTTCGCCTGAAGGAATATCCACTACCTACTTTTTTCAGCAGCTCCTTTTCCATCAAAGCCATCAATGGCAAGCTGTATGTACTCCGGGAAGCCGGTATTGATATTTATGCAGTGCATTAAAAATGCTCGGTGAAGAAAAAATGCCAGAATTTGATATAGAAATGGCTAGAGTGAACCCCTGAAAATACTAACGCTATCGGGAAAACGAAGTTTACTGTCGGGAAAATCGATGGCAGATAAATTTTTAATCAGTTGATAAGCGCTATAATTTTCATCTGGTAAAGGCCCACCTTCGCCTAATTGTTTGATCGAGCGAATTTGCCCACCGATAAAATCACCTTGGGTAGTCAGGTATATTTTCAAAAGAGGTGCAATGCCACTTACATTTTCTAAATTAAACATGCCATAGGTACAAAAATTACCTAAGCTATAGGCAATGAGTTTGTTTTTGTACAATTCCATCGCCCTAGGCACATGTGGACCATGACCAATCACCACATCGGCACCCGCATCAATAACCGCATGGGCAAATTTGTAAACATCGCCTCTGTTTTGTCCCAGGAATAATTCGGCATGCTTTGGCACATGGGTGGCGGATCTGCCTTCGGCACCAGCATGCATAGAAACAATCACAATATCACAATCTGATTTTAGTTTTTTAACACTGGCAATGGCAGCAGCATAATCGTTGAGCTGAATACAACCCTTGTGTGGAGCAAAAGCTGCCATACCAATTTTAATACCGCGAACCGTGGTACTGCAAACAGCATGGTTTTGTAAACCTGCAAATAGAATCGGTAATGATTGTAAAGTAGCAATGGTGCTTGTTGTACCGGTGCTGCCAAAGTCAGACGCATGGTTATTGGCTACACTCAGCATATCAAAACCATTGTCGGTAAAATATTGAGCATACCTGGTGGGCTGCCTAAAACAATATACATACTCACCGCTTCCCTTTGGTACTCCACCCTTATCCAAAAAAACACCTTCGGCATTGCCGAAACTGATATCTGCTGCTTGAATGTCGTTGGTAAAATATTGCAGTAAATCTTTCCCATCATTGGGGGGCAATAAATGCGCGTCGGGGTAATTGCTACCAAACATAATATCGCCTACTGCTACAATTGAAAGGGTATCACCAGTACGCATACCCGAAATAGCAGGTATTGTATCTTTTTTTGGAATAGCTAATTGGTTAGTTTGTTGCGATGAACTACCACAACTCAACCAGCAAAAAACAATTCCAGAAATAAAATATACTTTCATTGCAGAATGCATAAGGTTATTTTAAAATCTCGGCTAATTCTTTATCCCACTTGCCTGTTTTTCCATATTCTACTACACGGCCAATTTCTTTTCCCTCTTTCATCAAAATAATCGTAGGCACATTTACAATGCCAAATGCTGCTGCAATATTACCAAGGGCTTGCTTCTGGCGATTAACACCAAAAAATGTTATGCGCTCATCTGATACTCCAGCCATTTCCTGTAGTTTAAAAAACCGAGGAAGAATAAATTGGGTGTCTTCGCACCAGGTGCCGCCAAACACTACATACTGCACTTTGTCTTTAGCTCTTTCTAGGGCAGATAAAGTAGCGGTATCGGGTCCATAAATCACTTGGTTTGACTGATACCATTTGAAAGAAGAATCATTTTGAATATAATATTTGTTGATCAATCCTCTCAACACCTTCACTTCAGGATGTTTGGGGTCGGCAGTAATTTCGTATTGAGCTTGCGAAAAGCCCCATTGCAGAAGGGCAATGCAAAGTAGACTAAGGAAATATTTTTTCATATTATTTGGTATAAGTGATGATGCTTGTGAAAAAATGAATGATGAATCCTGTTACATTGAGCGATTCATTGAAAATTGGCACCCTGCTATAAATGTTTTTAATGGATATCAAAGCAATGATATTGCTGTAAAGCAGGATTATAAATTAGCTTTCAATTCATTCAAAAAAGCTTTTGTTTTTTTGAGTGATTCTATGAGTGCGAATTTTTCATCTGCTTTTTTATTATTCTTCAGAAATTCTTTGGCACCTTCTAAAGTATATTTTCGTTCCCTTAGTAAATGATAAATCAATTGTAAGTTCTTAATATCTTCTGGGCGAAACAATCGATCTCCTTTTCCATTTTTTTTGGGTTTCAAAACCACAAACTCATTTTCCCAAAAACGAATCAGGCTTTGATTCACCTTAAACATTTCTGCCACCATGCCAATTGGGTAATATAATTTCTTGAACAATTCTTCATCATTGGGCACTTCAATTAAATCGACGCCCGTATCCATATCCTTCAACCGCATGCGGCCGCGGGTGGTTTTCTTATTGTCTGTCTTTTTCTTTTCAAATACCGGCAAGGGTACTTCCAATGGTTCCTGCTCTTCTTTTACCACAATAGCTTTCCCCTCCTTTACAGGTGGTTGTTTGATTTCCTCTTCGGGAATATCATCAAAAGCAAAAGCAATTTGTTTAAATGCCATACCTAAATTTAGTCAAAACTTTTTGCACTACCTGATGCTGCCATTTTTAATAATCGGTCGAACTGCTCCGCATTCAGGTCATTATAAAAAAAGTAAACCGGGTCTACCGGCGTACCACTAATATGTACTTCATAGTGACAGTGCGGGCCTGTACTCGCACCAGTACTGCCTACCCATCCAATTACTTCCCCTCTTTTCACCCTTTGACCCGATAAGGCCTTGATACGTACCATGTGCATATATACCGTTTCGTACCCATAGCCATGATTAATGATTACATGATTGCCCGTACCAGCCCCTAGACCTGCAGTTGTTACTAGTCCATCGCCGGTAGCATAAATGGGGGTACCCTGTGGTGCCGTAAAGTCGAGCCCATTGTGCATTTTAGCAATACCATAAATAGGGTGAATGCGATAACCAAAACCACTGGCAATACGCGTTAAATCCTTATTACTAACAGGCTGTATAGCAGGTATGCTCGCCAATTTATCGCCCTGGTTTTTGATGAGTTTTTCAATGGCATTATAGCTCTGAAACTGATAGGTGATTCTGGCTGCGATATTATTCAAAGTAGCTTCAATACCATGTGCCAGTTCATTATCACTCATCACATTCACTTTTTCAAATTCCTTCTTTTTTTCAATTAATTTGGTCCGCATGCTATCGGGCACTGGATTTGCTTCAAATATGCTTCGATACACTTCATTATCCCGCTTTTCTAAGGACACCATCTGTTGTTCTAGGGTAGTCATTTTTCCACTCAAGGCATCGTAATCTTCCTGCAATGCCTCGTATCTAAGTTGGGCCTCCTTGTCCTTGGGCTTGGGAAAAAAGCGATTGTATACTGTAATAATAATAACAGAAGTAACCAAGGCAGCCGATATAAAACCAAAAAAACGCAGGAGCTTTACCCTTAATGGGGTAACCAGCTTTTCGTAGCGTAGTGTATTGGTATTATAGTAATATTTTATTTTTTTCATGCTGCCATCCTGTGAGGGTTGGTATTAATTGCCGCTTGAAGCCGATTTATTACCTTTGTCCCGAATTTAACGGGTAGCAAATATAACCCCATTCAATCCAAAAATCAACCCAAATAAACAAACGGATATTATGATGACGAGTGCTGAAATTAGAGCTGCTTTTTTGAAATTTTTTGAGGATAAAGGCCATGCCGTTGTGCCTTCTGCCCCCATTGTAGTAAAAGACGACCCCACTTTGTTGTTTACCAATGCCGGTATGAACCAATTCAAGGATTTTTTCCTGGGCAATAAGCAACCTGTTTATGGAAGGGTGACCGATACACAAAAATGCTTGAGGGTAAGCGGCAAGCACAACGATTTAGAAGAAGTGGGTGTAGATACCTACCACCATACCATGTTTGAAATGTTGGGTAACTGGAGCTTTGGCGATTATTTTAAAAAAGAAGCAATCGACTGGAGCTGGGAATTACTAACCGAAGTATACAAAATACCTAAAGACCGATTATACGCCAGCGTATTTGAAGGAGATGAAAAAGAAAAAATTCCTGCTTCTACCGTTGCATTAGCAAAATGGAAAGAATTATTACCCGATAACCAAATCGTTTTAGGCAATAAGAAAGACAATTTCTGGGAAATGGGCGATACCGGACCTTGTGGACCTTGCAGTGAAATACATGTCGACTGCCGACCCGATGAAGAAAGAAAACTCGTTCCCGGAGAAAAACTAGTAAATAAAGATCATCCGCAGGTAATTGAAATATGGAACAATGTATTTATTCAGTATAACAGAAAAAAAGATGGTTCACTAGAGCCCCTGGCCGCCACCCATGTTGATACGGGTATGGGTCTCGAAAGGCTGGTGCGTGTGTTACAAGAAAAAAAATCGAATTACGATACAGATATTTTCAGTGGTACCATTCAAGCCACTGAAAAAATTTCTGGTAAAGAATATACTGGCGGCGATGACAAACCCAGTGTAGCATTCAGGGTTATTGCCGATCATATTCGTGCCATTGGCTTTACCATTGCCGACGGACAATTGCCTTCGAATACGGGTGCAGGTTATGTTATCAGAAGAATTTTAAGAAGGGCAGTGCGCTATTATTTTTCTTACCTCGATTATAAGCAACCCTTATTGAACCAACTGATTCCGGTATTGGCCAAACAATTCGAAACCGTATTTCCCGAATTGCAACAGCAAGTAGATTTTGTAGCCAAAGTGGTGAAGGAAGAAGAAGAAGCCTTTTTAAGAACCTTGGACAAGGGTTTGAAAAAAATGGATGAAATCATTGCGCAGGCAGGTACAGACAGAACCATCCAGGGCAATGCCGCTTTTGAATTGCTCGACACTTTTGGATTTCCGATTGATCTTACTCGATTAATTGCTTCCGAAAATAATTTAACGGTAGACGATGCAGGTTTTGAAAAAGAAATGCAGCAACAGAAAAACAGGAGTCGTGCTGCCACTGCATTGGAAACAGAAGACTGGGTTACCGTGCATGATATGGCTTCTTCTAAATTTGTGGGATATGATTCGGTAGAAACAAAAAGCAAAATTGTTAAGTACAGAAAAGTAAGTGGCAAAGGAAAAGAATTATACCAATTGGTATTGGATACCACGCCTTTTTATGCCGAAAGCGGCGGGCAGGTAGGCGATACCGGTAGTTTGAAATTGGGCAATGAAAGCATTCAGATTGTAGATACCAAGAAGGAGAATGATTTGATTATTCATTTTGCTGAAAAAATTCCGGCTGATTTATCGGGCGAATTAATCGCTACCATCAATAATGAAAGAAGAAAAGAAATCACCGTTCACCATAGTGTAACGCATTTGATGCATGCTGCCCTGCGCAAGGTATTGGGCAATCATGTGGCGCAAAAAGGTAGTTTGGTGAATGAGGAGCACCTTCGTTTCGACTTTAGTCATTTTGCCAAAGTAACGGATGAAGAGATGGCGGCGGTAGAAAAAATTGTCAACGAAAAAATCAGAGAGAATATTCCGGTAGTGATAAAATCCTTGCCCAAGGACGAAGCCGTTGCCCTGGGTGCGATGGCATTATTTGGAGAAAAGTATGGCAATATCGTAAGAGTGGTCATCATGGATCCTGCTTACTCGATTGAATTATGTGGTGGTACCCATGTGGGCAGTACCGGTGAGTTGGGATTGTTTAAACTAAAAGCAGAGTCAGCAGTAGCAGCAGGTGTGCGCAGGGTAGAAGCGATTTGTGGCAAGGCGGCCGAAAATTATATTCAATTACAATTAGAGCAAGTGCGTGCCATCCGCGATTTATTAAAAAATCCGAAGGAGCTGGCAAAATCCATTGAGGGATTGCAAACAGAGAACAACGAATTAAAAAAGAAGATAGAAGGTTTAGAAGCTAGGCAACTAGTGGGTATTCGCAATGCCATATTGCAAAAAGATGAAATCATCAATAATGTAACCTTCATTGGTGATATTATTGAAGTGCACAATGCCGATGCCTTAAAAAAACTATGTTTCGATTTAAAGAGTCATTTACACGATCACTTAGTAGTGCTCTGTGCCAATATAGATGGCAAGGCCCATGTGGCCATTGGCATATCAGATACGGTGGTAGCTGCTAAAAACTTAGATGCAGGTAAAATTATTAAAGAACACATTGCCACTTTAATCAATGGTGGTGGTGGCGGCCAGAAGAACCTGGCAACAGCAGGCGGACAAGATATCAGTCATTTAAAAGAAGTGATAGAAAAAGTAAAGTCACTGTTATAAACTATGGAGCTCATTTTAGAAAGTCCGCGTTTGCTCTTGCGACAATTTACCTTGGCAGACGCGGACTCTTTATTGCAGTTAAACAGCAATCCGGCAGTAATGCAGTACCTGCATGAAGCGCCCTTGCATACAATTGCCGATGCAGAAAAAGTACTCACCGATATTATCTTCCCTCAGTATAAAAATAAGTTAGGCCGCTGGGCCGTGATCTTAAAAGAAAACAATCAATTCCTAGGCTGGTGCGGTCTCAAGTACCTGGCCGAAAACGATGAGGTAGACCTGGGCTATCGTTTATTACAAGAGCATTGGGGCCACGGTTATGCCACCGAAGGCGCCCTGCATTGTGTTGAATATGGTTTTAAAAAATTATCACTCCCCTTTATCATTGGAAGAGCGCATGTAGATAATAAGGCTTCTATAAAAGTGTTGGAGAAGGTTGGGATGAAGTTTGTGAGGGAGGGGGTGGAGGATGAGTGCCCTGTGAAGATTTATAGGATTCAAGCTTAATTACTACTACTATTTTCTCAATAAGATTGTTTGCTTATTTACTAAGCGATTTGTAATGTCGCAAGTCAAATTCTTACTTCAAGTATTGAATAATGCGTTTGGTTTAATTATTATTCAGCGTGATACATTATTACATTTTTTTATTTGTATATTCGTATATACGACAATCCCACGTTGTACGATATTTTCTAAACAAGCAAACATTACATTGACAATGAAAAAATTAATACTTTCGGTTCTTGCAGCATTTTTTTCAATAGGTGCCTTCGCCCAGAAGGACAATAAAGTAACTATCGGAACTATTGACAGCATCCAATCAAAAATTTTAAATGAGCAAAGAAAAATTTGGATATATGTGCCAAACAGTGGGCAGGTTGATTCTAAACAGAGATTTCCTGTATTATATTTATTAGACGGTGACGCTCATTTTTATTCTGTAGTTGGTATGATTCAGCAACTCAGTCAGGTAAACGGTAATACTATTTGTCCTGAAATGATTGTGGTTGGCATTCCAAATACTGACAGAACAAGGGACCTGACACCAACTCGTGTAGATGCTGATCCACCCTTTATGGATAGTACATTATCAAAAACTTCAGGAGGTGGAGAGCAGTTTGCTGCCTTTATAGAAAAAGAATTGATGCCTCATATTGATTCTTTATATCCAACAGAGCCATACAAAATGCTAATCGGTCATTCATTTGGAGGACTTACGGCTGTTAATATAGCGGTGAATCATACAAAATTGTTCAACTCTTACATTTGCATAGACCCAAGTATGTGGTGGGACAAAATGAATTTTTTAAAATCAATAAAGAAATCTATCACAGAAAAAAACTTTTCAGGTACTACCCTATATCTAGGAATTGCAAATACTATGGATGAGAGCATGGACATAACTAAAGTCCAAGGCGACACTTCAGGTGAAACCAGGCATATCCGGTCAATTCTTGATTTAGATAAATATGTAAAGGGGCAAAAGCAAAACGGACTTAGATACGAAAGTAAATACTATAGTAATGATGATCATGGATCTGTTCCTATGATTGCTGAATATGATGGGTTACGCTTCATTTTCGACAAATATCGTTTCAAACTTTCGTTTAAAGATTTTACCGATTCTACAGTTGATTTAGCAAATAAATATGAACAACATTATCATGAAGTTTCAAAACTGTTTGGCTATAAAGTCTACCCTCCTGAAAATATGATAAATGGCTGGGGGTATGAATTTTTACAACAAAAGCAATATGACAAAGCAGGGCAGTTTTTTAAAATGAATGTTAACAATTATTCTGAAAGCTCCAATGTTTACGATTCTTATGGCGACTATTTCTTGGCAATTGATGACAAATTAAAAGCGATAGAATATTTCAAAAAGGCTTTGGCGATAAAAGAAAATCCAGCATCTCGAAAAAAACTAAACAAGCTATTGGAGTAAAAAACATCGTACAACATTGGTATTGCCACTGGCGCAAGTGTTCCCATCGCAATCTTTAATGCAAAACGAAATATTGAAGGGATCACTTGTGACTTTCAATTCTGCCCCGATTGTATCGGGGAATTATAAAACGAAAAGCCTTTTAGCCACTGGCGCAAGTGTTCCCAACGCAAACTTTACTGCAAAACAAAATAATGAAGGGATCACTTGGGCCTTGCAGATCTGCCCCGATTGTATCGGGGATTTATAAAACGAAAAGCCTTTTACATATACGCCACTGGCGCAAGTGTTCCCAACGCAAACTTTACTGCAAAACAAAATAATGAAGGGATCACTTGGGCCTTGCAGATCTGCCCCGATTGTATCGGGGAATTATAAAACGAAAAGCCTTTTACATATACGCAGATCGAAATCAACAGCAGAATCAAATAATTTAAAAATAGTTTACATTTGAACTGACTATATTAACTAGCCACTTGTAAAAATGAAATTATTTTATTCAGCAATCACACTATTATCAACCATGCTCTTCTCCTGCCACACTATTCCAAAAGGGATAACAGCCGTTCAGCCATTTAATAAGAGCAGGTACCTGGGCAAATGGTATGAAATAGCCAGATTGGATTTTAAATTTGAAAGAAATTTAGATAATACTACAGCAGAATATTCACTCCATACGAATGGTACTATTAAAGTGCTCAATAAAGGCTATAATACCAAAACCAATAAATGGAAAAGCGCCACGGGTAAAGCCAAATTTGTAAAGGAAGATACCATTGCCATGCTAAAAGTTTCTTTCTTCGGTCCCTTTTATGCCGGCTATAATGTAATTGCCATCGACCCCGATTATAAATATGCGCTGGTGGCAGGCAGTAGTGTAAAATATTTATGGATTTTATCGAGAGAAAAAAGCATTCCGGAATCAGTAAAAAATAATTACCTCCAAATAGCCCAACAATTTGGCTTTGCAACCAATGAACTGATTTGGGTGCAGCAGGATAAATAAGCTTCTTATCAACTTCGCCAATTAAGCGCCCTCTTCTTAGCAACGTCTCCACTGGCGCAGGTGTTCCCATCGCAATCTTTAATGCAAAACGAAATAATGAAGGGATCACTTGGGCCTTATAAATCTGCCCCGATTATATCGGGGAATTATAAAACCAATTGTATCCTTCAAGCAAGATCTCTCCTCGGCTTGCCGTGGCTTGGTCTCCGACCAGCCACCATCAATTTGAAAATAGGCTTCGCAATAATTCAATCAAAAAATATAGGTATAGGAAAAATACAATGCTTAGTGGTTCCGGCTGGTCGGAGACCAGGCCGGGCGTGGGCTGATTGAAAAGGAATGTGAAGAGACGTTGCTAAGAAAGAGAATTTTAAAATTTTTGTTAAAGCCTTTATTTTATCTCCGAAATATTTCGTAATTAAATAAAAGCCCCTAATTTTACACCTACAAAAGATTTCGTACATATATATATACCATGAAAAGAATATTTTTTATGCTTGGCCTTGTAGCATCAACAGGCATTGCAAACGCACAAGAACCAATTATCGTAGAAGGTAAACCACTGGATGGCGATGCAAAAAAATCGCAGGAGATAATCATTCGTCAAAAAGGCGATAAGGCCAATAAGTTTACCGTTGAAATCAATGGCGATAAAATATTGATCAATGGAAAACCGCTGAGCGAATTTAAAGATGCCGATATCAGCATCAATAAACGCAATATCATTATCAAAGATGGTAAGGATCAATTTTCGTTTAACCCCGGCGATATGGAGGTTTTCTTCAATGATAAAATGAATAATTTTTCCAGCGAACAAAGAGTTGCTTTTTTAGGTGTTAAAACAGGCATTAAAGAAGATGGACAACCGCAAGCCCCTATCAATGGAGCCTATATCAATGAGGTTACAAAAGAAAGTGCTGCTGATAAAGCTGGATTAAAAGAAGGAGATATCATTACCAAGGTAAATGATAAGGTAGTTGCTAGTCCAAACGACCTAACCGATATCATCCCTGCCTTCAAACCCAAAGAAGAAGTAACCGTTTATTATACCAGAGATGGAAAAGAAAAATTGACCAAGGTTGTTTTGGGCGAACGCGTAAATAACAATGCAATGGCCTATAGTTTTAAAGCGCCGAATGGTATGCAAAGGGGCTTATTAGTTCCAGGGCAACCACTTGCACCATTGCAACCCAATTTGGCTATGCCAAGAATAGAAAACTGGGACAAAGACCTTGAAGCCCCTCAGGCATTTGTTTGGAATGGAGATAATAATATAGAATTGGCTTTCAACCAAAAACCAAAAATTGGTTTAAAAATTCAGGACCTCGAAGAAGGCAGCGGTGTAAAAGTATTGGATACCGATAAGGATTCGCCAGCAGAAAAAGCAGGACTCAAAAAAGATGATATTATTACAGAAATAAATGGAAAAAAAGTGAGCAATACAGATGAGGCGCGTGAACAATTGAGTAACGAAGAAGGAAAAAATAAATATACCATTCAAGCCAAACGCGGTACTAAGGATATAAATTTTGAAATCAAGATTCCGAAAAAACTGAAAACGGCTAATTTATAAAGCCATCGAAAAACAAAGACCCCGGTTAATACCGGGGTTTTTTTTATCCTTTCATTAGCTGCCAACGCATAAAGCCCAATTGACTATTCCCTTACCTTTGCCCCTTGAATATGTTAGACAAATACGAAGCCGTAATTGGATTGGAAGTGCATACACAATTGCAAACACGGTCCAAATTATTTTGTGGCGATAGTGCCGCTTTTGGAGCAGCTCCCAATACACATATCAGCCCCATCACCATGGCACATCCAGGCACCCTGCCAAGGATGAACGAAAAAGCCATTGAATATGCAGTTAAACTGGGCAAGGCCCTTCACTGTTCGATTGAGCAGGTGAATTATTTCGCACGTAAAAATTATTTTTATCCCGATCTACCCAAGGGTTATCAGGTTAGTCAGCATACTACCCCAATTTGTAAAAATGGATATGTAAAGATTACCGTAGATGGCATTGAAAGAAATATTGTACTCAATCGCATACATATGGAAGAAGATGCAGGCAAGTCGCTGCATGATATTGATGCCGACTTTACCAGCATCGACCTCAATCGTGCAGGCGTACCCTTGTTAGAAATAGTTAGTGAACCCGATATGCATAGCGGTGAAGAAGCATTTGCTTATTTGACCGAACTGCGAAAATTGGTAAGATGGATTGGCATCTGCGATGGCAATATGGAAGAAGGCAGCATGCGCTGTGATGCCAATATTTCTATTCGCTTAAAGGGCGCTACTAGCCTGGGCACAAGGGTAGAAGTAAAAAACCTCAATAGCATTAGAAATGTAAAAAGAGCCATTGAATTAGAGATCGAAAGATTGATTGAGATAACAGAAGCGGGTGGTACCATTCAACAAGAAACCCGCAGCTATAATGCGGACAATCATACTAGTTTTTCGTTGCGCTCGAAAGAAGAAGCCGATGACTACCGTTATTTCCCCGAGCCAGACCTTACTCCTTTTCATATTAGCGATGAATATCTACAATCAATCGCCGATAGTTTACCCATCTTACCTGATCAGTTAGAAAAAAAATACAGAGAAAGTTTACTGCTTTCTGACTATGATGCAGCTACGATTTGCAGCGATAAGGAAATGGTCAATTATTTTGAAGCCATCATTCAACATACCCACCATTACAAAGCGGCGGCAAATTGGATGCTGGGCCCAATCAAAAATTATTTGAATGAAAGCAGCATCGACATAGCTGATTTTATCATTCAACCAGCTACTATTGCTGCTTTAATTCAATTGATAGAGGAAGGAAAAATTAGTTTCAGTAATGCTTCCAATAAAATTTTCAATGCCTTACTAAAGGCCCCTGAAAAAAACCCATTGCAACTAGCAGAGGAATTGAATTTGATACAGGAAAAAGATGCAGACTCTATTGAAAAATGGGTGGATGAAGTAATCAGTAATATGCCCGATAAAGTGGCGGCTTATAAAGCAGGCAAGAAAGCATTGATAGGCGTATTTGCAGGGGAAGTAAAAAAAATCAGCAAGGGCAAGGCCGACATGAAATTGGTGAATACCTTATTGACTGAAAAATTAGCACAATAAAATTTTAATAGCACAATCAACACACAATGAAAAAAATATTATCAATTTTTTGCCTGGTGATTTCACTGGTTGCCTGTAACAATAAAGTAGATCAGGGGAAAATGACCTTGAATGGTAATACTAAAAACTTTACCTCCTCGAAGGTTTTTTTAGAGCAATTGCATTTTGATGGCACGCAGGCCGAATTAAAAGACAGCGCGGTTATTAGTAATGGCAGTTTCAGTATTGGCACCCGCTCTTCTCAAGAGGGCTTTTTTCGTTTACGCTTCAACGATATGGAGCAGGGTTTCCTTTTCATCGGCGATGCTGCTACTATTCAATTTACAGCTGATGCCAAACAATTAAATTTAGAAGGCCCTTCCTTTTCTTCTCCTGCAAATGCCTCTTTAAAGCAATTTATTAAATACAATGATAGTTTGGGAAAGCAATTGCAATTAGAAGCCAACGCATTGAATCAAATGCAACAACAAAGTGTTGCTCCAACGGATAGCGCTTTTATTGCTGCACAATCCAATTTTAATTCTTTAAAGGAAGGCCTTGCAAAATATTGTTTGCAATATTCAGATACCACCAAAAGTCCTGTATTGGCCCTGTTTACCTGTACTGCTGCTCCAGTTGGAATGGAAGGTTTTGAAATTCCCATGAATAAATTAGTGAAGCGTTTTCCAGATAATAAAGACATTGCCATGGCCCTTGCTTTTCTTAAAAAAGTGATGAGTAAAGACTTGCAGAAGCCAACAGCAGAAAGCGGACCAAGCGGACAAGTAAGTATTGGCAGCATGGCACCGGATATTACCATGAATGATGTGAATGATCAGCCTTTTTCTTTGAGTAGTTTGCGCAGCAAATTTGTATTGGTCGATTTTTGGGCCAGTTGGTGCAGTCCTTGTAGGATGGAAAACCCCAATGTAGTAGCTGCTTATAACAAATACAAGGATAAAAACTTTACTGTATTGGGTGTTTCATTAGATAAGAATAAAGAGGCCTGGGTGAAAGCCATACAAGATGATAATCTTACCTGGAATCATATCAGCGATTTAAAATTTTGGAGCAGTGCTGCAGTTGGATTATATGGTTTTGATGGCATCCCTTTTAATGTTTTAGTGAATCCAGAAGGGAAGATCATTGCAACAGGATTAAGGGGAGATGATTTATTAAATAAGCTTGAAGAGGTATTAAAATAATTTATTGTTTCATCTTTCTTGATTAAATAACAGGAAAATATTTAGGAACAATAAGGCATAAAAGAAGGGGCTATCAATTTTGATAGCCCCTTCTTTTATGTATGAGAAAAGTATTAATTGATGGTAAAAGTATACCTGCGTGGTTTATTCAAATCTAAAATGATTGTTTTAGTACCTGCCTGAGCAGCACTTACAACAATATTAGCACCACCTTCTTCCAAGGTTCCATTGGCACCATCATCACCATAGTTTAAGCCCCAGTCGCCTGTATTTCTGAATTTGAATTCACCCGCTACCAAGGTAGTAGTTACTTTCCAAACTTTATTAACCGCATCATAGGTCATTGGTACATCATTGCTCCAGTTAGCAGAAGCAGTTGGTGCACTACCTATAAGATTCCATGCGCATTTTTTTAAGTTATATGTCAGGGCAGTTTTATTGGCATTTACTTTATAGTAACCAACACCACCAGGCCATACTATATTACCGCCACTGGTGCTTAAAACTCCAGCGCTAGCACTTCCATAGTTGGTATGGTTCCAATCTGGATCAGAAGTGATTTTGAATTCAAAAGAACCAGGATTAGGAACGTTTACATAACCTTCGTAAGAATTAAAATCAGGAGAACCTAATTTAGGACAAGCGGCATCACTTGGAGACCAGCCTTGATAATCGCCCGGTACATACCAGAATACGATTAAATCGTAGGTACCGATATTTACTTTAGCGATAGCAGAATAAACTGGCAAAGCATCTAAACCAATAGAGGCTTTGATTCTAAAATCAATGTCCTGCGCATTACCAGCGGTAACACCCAAAGAAATTGCCATACCGTTTAATTCACTTTGTTTGAAAGTACGGGTAGTGATATTGTTACCAAGATCTGTTTCTTTAAAAGAAGCAAAACTGGTTCCTGTTTTTGCATATTGTAGTTTGTAGTTTACTACAGCGGCATAACCATAATTGGCTTTTGTCCAGGTAAAAGTACCACCATCAGTAGCAGCGCCAGCCAATGTTAATGCAAAGGTAGCTGCAGACGGAGTTAATACGGGGGCGGTTCCGCCAGCGGTAGTAGCCTGTGTTTCGTCTTTTTTGCACGAAACAAAAAGCACAGCACCGAAAGCAACCAATGCGATTTTTTTAATTAAATTTCTCATATAAAAATGCTTTATAAATTTTTAAATATTAATAGCCTGTATTTTGAGACAGATTTGGATTAGCCGTTACATCTGAGCTAGGTAAAGGATATACTTTGTATTTCGCATTTACAGAACTTCCACCAGCAACGCCACCTTTCCAAGGCCACAAATAAGAAGCATCTACAAATTTGTCATAACGAACTAAATCTGTACGACGGTGTCCTTCCCAATATAATTCTCTTGCTCTTTCGTCCAAGATCCAATCAGTAGTTAAAGTACCTGCAGAAATATTTCCAGTAGCATTTCCAAAGGCCCTTGTTCTGATTAAATTTACATAATTCAATGCAGTAGCTGGATCACCACCTGTACCACCTCTTAAAACGGCTTCAGCATAAACCAAGTACATTTCAGACAAACGGAATAAAGGGAAATCGATATCCACCCAAGTAAGACTAGAACCTGCGTTACCGCTGCGATTCACATTTCTATATTTGGTAATGGCAAAACCATCATTGAAGTTGGTTAAATCACCGATATTGATATTCTGACCTGATTGATAAAACTGAGCTCTGCGATCAGTTAAACCAGAATTATCAGGGAATTTATTTACAAAAGCACTGGTAGTTCTTGTACCATACCATCCACCATCGATACCATAGTTAGCAGCAGTCATGCTACCACCTACAGAAGCGTGTGTAAGGAAGGTAGTACCGCCCCAGTTTTTGGTATTGTTACCATCATAGTTGATGGTTAAAATGAATTCACTGGTATTAAGTTGGTTATCGGACAACATCAACTGACGATAATCGGAGATCAAAGTATAAGGTTCAGCAATTACTTTTTTAGCATAAGTAACAGCTTCTGTATACTTGGTAGTACCGGTGTAAACACCTGCATTCAGGTACATACGAGCCAATAAAGACCAGGCAGCAG
This sequence comes from uncultured Bacteroidota bacterium, assembly GCA_903858475.1. GTDB lineage: Bacteria > Bacteroidota > Bacteroidia > Chitinophagales > Chitinophagaceae > Ferruginibacter. Next base: position 17,074 of record CAIOIZ010000005.1, on the reverse strand, counting down.
CCTTATCTGCACGACCATATTCATTTGATTTAGGAGCAGCCAAATCTGCTTCAATTGCTTTCAATTCAGTTTCGATCCAGCTAAATAAAGCAGCCCTTGTAATTTGTTGTGGAGGTGCACTACCAATTTCTGTATTTTCATCAGCAAATGGTGGTTTACCAAACATATCCATCAAAACCCAATATTGATAGGCTCTTAGGAATCTTGCTTCGGCTCTGTATTTTTTGATATTGTCTGCATCAGCACCGCTAATACCTCTTCCACTTACTTTAGCATCGGTACTTTGACGGACGAAATCGTTACAAAGTGTAATTTGATATAAGGCTCTGTAATAAAGACCCTTGGTCATTGGGTTATCGCTGGTCCAATTCATTTTGTGAAAATCTTGAATACCAGGGTCGCCCCAAGCTACTACCGCTTCATCAGTACTTAATTCCTGTGCTTTCCAGTATAAGCGAAGAAAATCGGATGTACCGGGATCAATACCCTGAATATCACCGGAGCCTTCTCCGTTATTACCAGTAGTAGCAAAGCTACCATAAACTTTAGCCAGGGCTTGTTTGTAACCCGCAGCTGTTTTATACACTGTTTCGGATGTTACATCATTTGTAGGCAACAGGTCCAGCTTCTTGGCACAAGAGGCCAATATCAGGGCAACTGAGGCGCTAATAAATGTGAGTTTTAAAATATTATGTTTCATATAAAATCTTTTTGTGAGATGAATAAATTAAAAATCAAGATTTGCACTAAGTGAGAATGTTCTTGGTCTTGGATAGAAATTATTATCAATTCCACCATTTTGCTCTGGATCCAAACCTTTGTATTTAGTAACTACAAATACATTTTGAACATTAGCACTAACACGCAAACCAGCTTTATTGTTGATTATTTTTCCAAAATTATATCCCACATTGATATTATCCATACGTAGGAAAGAAGCATTCTCAACGTAATAATCAGACATATAATAGTTTTGTCCGTTACCACTCAAACCACTTTCAATCACATTGTGTGAACCATTGGCTAAGTAACCTAATGGATTCAGGATATTACGTACTGTACCGGTGCTGCTAAATCTGTTATTATATAGATAGTTGCCAACACTTGCTCTCATTACGAAACCTGCGTTCCAGTTTTTGTAGCTAACATTACTGCTTGCACCAAAATACATTGTAGGATCAACACTCTTAAAGCGATACAAATCTTTATCATTAATAGTACCATCACCATTCAAATCAACATAAGCATCATCTACTGGTTTACCGGTATTGCTATTGTATGCTTGTTGAAAAACATAGAAAGCACCTCTGTTATAACCAACGGAATTGATTAAGATGCGGTTGCCTGTACCACCAGAAATGCCACCAAATTGGTTACCTGGATAATTAGGGTCAGTTACTGCAGTCAGGTTGGTGATTTCATTTTTGTTATAAGTCATATTGAATCCCAAATCCCAAGTAATATTTTTATTTTTTACTGGAACAGTATTCAAAGTGAATTCCACCCCTCTGTTTTCCATATTACCTACGTTGGCAATAATTTCATTAGAGAAATTAGATCCAGCTGGCTGGCTGATTACGTTTAACAAATCTTTTGTTTTCTTGAAATAATAATCAACACTACCAATGATGCGGTTATTGATGAAACCGAAATCAAATCCAATATTAGTAGTGGCTGTTTGTTCCCATTTCAAGTTTGGATTGTATCCAGCAGGAGCAAAAGGTTGATAGTATGAACTACCGAACTGATATTGTGAAGTAGGGCTACCCAAAGAGTAGTTGGCTAAGTAAGAATAGTTGCCAATACCGTCTTGCTGACCAGTAACACCATAGCCTAAACGCAGTTTAAGATCGGTAACCACTTTGCTGTCTTTAAGAAAATCTTCTTCTTTCATTTTCCATGCAAATGCTGCAGATGGGAACCAACCCCAGCGATTGTCTTTTGCGAAACGAGAAGAACCATCTCTACGAATAGTAGCAGTAAATAAATACCTGCTCTTAACAGAGAAGTTAACCCTGCTATAATAAGATAATAACCTGTTTTCTGGAACATCATGCCAGAAAGTTGGAGTAGATACCAAGGTACCATCGCTAGTATAATCAGAATAAGGAGTCCATTTGCCAGTAGTATCTGGTCTTGTTCCATTATAATAAATGGATTGGAAATCCTGATAAGAATAACCAGCCATTGCATCTAAGCGGCTATTGATTTGCTTGAAGTCTTTAACATAATTCAAGTATATCTCAGAAAGCAAGTTTTGTTTTCTTTGTAAGTATTGGTTGTTAACACCACCATGAAACTTATTGCTTGCATCTTTGAAACGCATATAAACAGCAGCAGCGCTATCAGGAAGCACTACAGTTCCTTTACCACGACTTAAGTCGAAGCCTAAGTTAACATTCAAGCGCAATGCTGGTAAGAAATGGAATTTATAATCTAATTGTACATTACCTACTGTTCTGTTCACATTACTATTGTCCTCACGTTGGTTCAATAGACCCAATGGGTTTCTTGGAGCCAATGATTTTAAACCACTAACAGAAGAAGGATCTAACCACTCCCAATAAGAACCATATCTTTTTGAAGCACTCATCACCTCTTTAGTAGGATCAAAATTTACTGCAGCACCAATCGCGCCTTCGTCAGCAAATTTGGTTTGTGTATTGGTAGCTTTCAAATTCACATTCACCGCAAGATGGTCGTCTAAAAATTTAGGACTCAAATTGATAGAAGTAGATAAACGTTGTAAGTTACCAGTACGTAAAATACCATTTTGGTTTAAGTAACCTAAAGAAACCCTGTAAGGCATTGCTCCTACAGAACCAGTTGCACTTAAGTTATTATCACTACCAATGGCTTGTTGATAAATTTCATCCTGCCAGTCGGTATTAGCTGTTCCCAATAATGCTTTTTGAGATGGATTACCATTGGCATTTACAAAATCACGGAATTCTTGTGGAGAAAGGATATCTGCTTTTTTAGAGATAACGCCCATTGAAAGGTTGGTATTAAAATTGAAAACGGCTTTGCCTTTTCTTCCTTTCTTAGTGGTGATGATAATTACACCATTAGAAGCCCTAGAACCATAAATAGCGGTTGCAGATGCATCTTTTAAAATATTGAAAGACTCAATATCATTAGGGTTAATCAAAGACAATGGGTTAGCTGCGCCAGAGATTCCGTTGTTATCGACAGGTACTCCATCAATTACAATCAAAGGATCGTTACTAGCATTCAAAGAAGCACCACCACGAATACGAATAGTACTACCAGCACCTGGAGCACCACCGTTAGAAGTGATAGAAACACCCGCTACTTTACCTGCAATCAATTGATCAGGCGTTTGGATATTTCCTTTTTGGAAATCTTTTGCAGAAATAGAAGTAACAGATCCGGTAAGGTCTTTTTTACGAGCACTACCATAACCAATTACTACTACATCATTCAACTGAGTGCTTGTTTGCACGAAGCTGATGTCTACTGAAGCACCAACGGGCACTTGTTGAGGAGCGAAACCAACTGATGTAAATACCAGTGTGGTAGCACCAGCAGGTGCAGTTAACTTATAGGTACCATCAGTAGCTGTCTGAGCAGATACTTTAGTGCCCTTTACGTTTACTGTAACACCAGAAACAGGAGCGCCATCTTTGGAGTCAGTTACTTTACCGGTTACAACCGTTTGAGACCATGCAATTGTTGAAAATAGCATCAGTGCAAACGTTACCGATAAAACTTTGCGGAGTTTTGTTGTACTTTTTCTCATAACACAAACAATTATCGTTTTTTATTTAAAATACTAATGTGTATTTTTTACACAAATCAAATGTGTAAAACTTACGCAATATAGAGCTTTTTTCTGAAAATTAATATATTGTTAAACTTTTTTTTAATGTTTCGGGTGAACCGTTTTACAGTTTTGTCAGCAAGTACGAGGTCGTTACCCCATAAAGACAAGGGCTTTTAAAATTTTGCTGCTTCTTTTCAATTAAAAATCTATACCCACCCATTTTTTCTTCTTTTTCTCGTATTTCTCGTAGTTAAATTTATAAAGCTTCCCGGGCCGATGTGGCACCGATTGCTCCATTTCATTTAAATCAATCAGAAAATCCATCGAGAAAAACTTTTTGCGGAAATTCCGGCGGTCCATCTTAATATCTAAAATGGCTTCATAAAGATTTTGCAAGTCTCTGAGCGAGAATTTTTTAGGCAGCAGATTAAAGCCCAGCGGATGTTCCTGTATACGCTTTTGCAGCCAACGATAGCAATTGTCAAATATTTCCTGGTGGTCAAAAGCCAAATCAGTGACGGTTTTTATATCATGCCAGTGCAACTCATTGTCTAATATTTTTAACTTATGGTGCTGCACATTAATAAGTGAACAATAGGTAACGGTAACCACTCTGCCTGCAGGATGACGGCTAACAGTACCAAAAGTATGCACCTGCTCGAGGTACACATCGCTGAGTCCGGTTCTTTGCTTTAATATGCGGTAGGCAGAAGCATCTAAATCTTCACGGGGCTGTACTAAATCGCCCAATAAACTCCATTTACCCAAGAATTTTTTCAAATCACTTCTAATCAACAATACCTTGAGTTTGTTTTCGTCAAATCCAAAAATCACACAATCAACCGAGAGTGCTATCCGATTGCTGCTTTCTACTTCCGACTGAATGACAGATAGCGTCTTAATGTGTTTACTTGATTTATCTGATTCTGTAGGTGGTACTACCATATTATAGAAATTTGATTGAATTATTGTTTAATAAACTGCGTAAAATGTTTTTTTCCATTTTGTTCCAGTACAATAAAATAAGTTCCGCCAGGCAAGGATTTTAATGCACTATTCATATTCAGCTGATAGGCTCCTTTGGGTTTGGTACCAGCGAAGAGCGTTTGCATTGATTGCCCCATTATATTCGATAGTTGAATGCTGATCTTTCCTGTGGCGGGTAAAATGTATTTTAAAGTTCCGATGGAATTTGCCGGGTTGGGATACAATTGCAAGCCCAATCCGTTTGTAGGATTGATTACTTCTGTGATACCCGTGGTAACTACCCCTCCAGCTATCAACTGACTGGTATAAACTCTGTATTCGCCAGGTTGTAAGTTGATGGTTTGGGCTGTACCCGTTGCGGTGAAAGTAGTTCCAGACAGATAATCATACCAAGTGCCCGCACTCGGGAAACTAATACTGATGTCCTGCGCTGTTACATCAAAATTACCAATCACTACCAATCCCATGTCAGGATGATTGATGATGATGGATTTGCGCAAATCATTGCCCAAGGCGCCCGTCATATTATTGGCCTGAAATACAGTAGGCTTAGCTGCCCTTAATCGGTTCAAAGAAGCCACTACATCGTATATGCGTTTCCGTACTATTTGTGTTAGGTATCCCCAACCGGTAGGTTTTGGATCCAGCTTACATTGATCACTACCGTATGGAGTGGGCACAATTCCATTCTGACATTGGAAAATAGAAATATCATCTCCTAACTCCCCAAATTGCCAAATCATTTTAGGACCTGGTATCATCAACAAGAAGGCCTGCATCGCTTCTGTTCTGCTTAATGCGGTCGCAAGATTTTTTACATTGTGCGCCGCGTTGGTAGCATTGCCAAAGGTTATGTTCTTATACATGATCCTTTCTTCATCATGACTTTCGGCATAGGTAACCAAGTGTGGTTGACCCCAACCTGTTCTGTTTTTATAATACCCACGACTAATATCTGAATTGGTATTATAACCCATTGTATTCTGGTTATAGGCATCCGTCATTTTACCCCACAACAACATCCCCCGTCCTGCCAGATCTGCTTCTTCATCATCATTACTCAAATGCTCTAAAATATTAATGGAGCCCGCAGATACAACCTGCGTAGAATCGTAATAACGTTGTAAGGTAGCAACCCTACTGGCATCATAGGTATTCCAACAACCTACATTCCCGCCACAATTGGTTTGGGTAAATCCTTTCGAAAGGTCCCAACGAAATCCATCCAAACGATATTCGGTTAGCCAATGCCGTATGAAGCGCGCAACATGGTATTTAGTAGCTTCCGAGGAATGGTTAAAATCATTGAACACACTGAATGGATGGGTAGCTGTTTCATTAAAGTAAGGACTGCCGGCAGCTGGTCTGCTCAAGGCTGCATTCCAATATAATTGTGCTAAGGGACTCAATCCGGTAGCATGATTGAATGCCACATCCATAATTACAGCAATCCCTTTATTATGTGCTTCATCTATGAATTTTTTCAAAGCATTTTTAGTGCCATAAGCTTTATCGGGTGCAAAAAAGAAATCGGGATTATAACCCCAGCTACTATTGCCCTCAAATTCATTGAAAGGCATTACTTCAATGGCATTCACGCCCAGGTTCTTTAAATAATTTAGTGTATCCGTTACCGTTTGCCAGTTGCTATTGGCCAAAAAGTCTCTAACCAATAATTCGTACACCACTAGGTTTTTCTTATCTGGTCTTGCATATGAATTGCTCGTCCAGGTATACCCCGGTGCATTGGTTTGAAAAGTACCCACCAGTCCTGTTGTATTGCCAGTTGGGTAAGGCGGCAAACTAGGGTAAGTAGTTGCTGATATATATTGATCATTGTCGGGATCCAAAACCAATTCAGTATAGGGATCGGTGGTTTTTAAAGCACCGTCTACCAAGTATTGAAATTTATAAATGGTACTAGGTGTTAGTCCGGTAATGGTTACCCAGTATCTATTGCCATCAGGCGTGCGATTCATTTGATAGGCACAAGCTGTCTGCCAATTTGAAAAATCGCCAATGGCTACTACATTGTTTTTATTAGGTGCATATAACACCAGCGTTACCGAAGTATTGCCTGCTAAATAATTGATGCCATCTTGTACACCCGCTGGCAAGGCCGCCGTAACAGTAGCAGGTGCTACATAAAAATTAAATGAATCTTTTTTGATGCCGCTGCCATCATTGCCTTCCAGCATAATCGTTTGATTACATGAACTGGTAATATTAGCGGAAGCAGTAATGGTATTGGCGGCTGCGGCGGTACCAAAACTGGTACCGTTTAATTTTAAATTAAGAGCCGAGTTAGCAGAAGCCACTCCTGTTACACTTACTGTACCACCCAAGGCTACATTGATGGGCTCTACCCAGGGAATAAAACGGGGTTCAAAGGTTGGGAGGTTGATGCGCACTGCATATTCCGAACTGCCATATACAGGAATGAACATATCACTGTTATCGCTATTGGCTTGTTTGATACTATTATTGCCATTGGCATTTCTAAAGAGGATATTCACTTTGCGAATCGTTTCACCCGCTGGCACTGCAAAAAAACTGCGAATATTCGTAATGGTATATTGGTATTTATTACCGCCTAATGGAGTGGCTTTAGCGGCTGCATCGGTAGATCCCCAAGTAAATTTGGTGTATTTCCAATCACCAGGACCCGTACTCAAATTGGTATTAACGCCTACATGTACATAGATATTAGCGCTATTGCCCCCCTCATAATTCATCAAAACCTGGTTGCCTTTGGAACAATCCACTGTAATGACCAAGGTTGAATTATCAACCGGAAATTCAGGTGACCAGCTCAATAAACGTTGCGAAAAAGAAGTAAATGCGCTGAGTAGCAGGCTTATGAAAAGCAGACTTTTTTTCATGTGCAGGCAATTTTAATGTGTAAAATACACACATTTTCCCTAAGCACAAAGGAATGTTGGTTTATTTACCAAAAACAAGCTCTCCATTAATATAGGTAGCCAGTACTTTGGTCTTTAAAATGTCCCCCGATTTACAACGCATCAAATCGGTATCAAGAATTATGAAATCTGCTGCTTTTGATTTTTCGAGACTCCCTTTTTCTTTTTCTTCAAAGCTTCCTTTTGCTGCCCAAAGGGTCATCCCCCACAAGGTTTCTTTTCGGCTCAATGCATTTTCAAACTGAAAGCCCTCGGCTGGAAATCCCTGTGCATCTTGACGGGCAACCGCGGCTAAAAAAGTTTTGAATGGCGATATGTCTTCTACTGGAAAATCCGTTCCTAATGGAATCCATCCATTTTGATCCAATAATTGTTTGTAGGCATAGGCGCCCTTCACACGACTATGACCCAATCTTTGTTCGGCCCAATACATATCACTGGTGGCATGGGTAGGTTGTACACTGGGTATGATGCTATATTTTCCAAAATACCCGAAATCGGCGGTATCAATAACCTGGGCATGTTCTATCCGCCACCTGCGGTCGTTCTTAGCTTTGAGTACTTGGGCGTATACTTGCAAGATCATTCTGTTGCCACTATCCCCAATAGCATGCGTGTTTGCCTGAAATTGGGAAGCATAAATCAAGGGAATTATTTTTTCAAAATAAGCACGGTCCTTCAGTAAAAAGCCCTGCCAGCCTGGTTTATCAGAATAAGGTTGCAACAAACAAGCGCCTCTACTACCCAATGCACCATCGGCATATAATTTAAATCCATTTACATTTAATCGCGCTGTTTTATAGGGACCCTTTTTTAAATAATAGGCATAGTTGAGCGAATCGTCGGACAACATGATATTTAATTTCATTTTAAGGATGCCCTCTTTTTGTAAAGCATCTATCCTGTCTACATCATTTTTATTGAGTCCACAATCAACAATGGTGGTGAGTCCCATGGCATAGCAATGTGCTGCCGCTTCTTTTAATGCCGTGGCATATTGTTCCCTTGTGGGTGGTGGTATAACTGCATATAATAAATCCTGCGCATTGTCGATTAGGATGCCTGTGAGTTGACCATTGATGGTTTCCACGGTTCCACCTTGAATACTTTGCCCTGGTTGAATCCTAGCCAATTTCAAGGCTTGGTCATTGGCAATTAGTGCATGTCCATCTATTCGCACTAATACAATTGGATGATGGGGGAATTTTTTATCCAAAGAATCTTTATTGGGAAATTCTTTTGATGTCCAGTCGTTTTGATCCCATCCTCTTCCTTGAATCCAGCTACCCGCCGGAATATTTTTTCTTTTTATAAAATTGGCTACGCTGTCCAAACATTCCTGCCAGCTCTTAGTGCCGCTCAGATCTACCTGTTGTAAACTAAATCCATAATTTACAAAATGCCCATGTGCATCAATAAGGCCAGGATACAAAAATTTGCCGGCTGCTGAAATCATTTTTTCTGCCTCATATTCCTTGAGTATTTCATCATCGGTACCAATGGCTATTATTTTACCATCTCTGATTACCATGGCCGTAGCGGTATCAAAAGCAGCATTGGCGGTATAGATATGCGCATGATGAATAATCAGGTCGGCCTTTTGTCTAAACTTACAGGCTGATACAGCCATTCCCATAGAAACCACTGCTATTATAACCGATTTATGAAAGGACAATAAATACATAATGAAAATGATTAAGCCCAAAAGTAATAAATAGCCATTTGATTATTTAATTTTACCGACGCAGTAAAAATTATGTATCAAGAAGAACAAGTAAAACAGTTGCTCGCCACTAGCCTTGAATGGTTAAAGGCCATCGGCAGTGCTGCCCTTGCCGAGAAGCTGGGTACCGAAACAAATCAATTGAGGAATATCCTTCGCTTTCATGAGTATCGCTATTATAACCAAAACGATCCCATCATCAGCGATACCGAATATGACCAGCTTTATAAATTATTAGAGCAATACGAAAAGCTACATCCCGAAACAATTACCCCCGATTCTCCTACACAAAGAGTGGGCAAGGGTTTGATAAAAGATTTTCCAAAAGTGCAGCACTTGGTACCCATGCTTTCATTGGAGAATAGTTATGATGCCGATGATCTGCTGGACTGGGATCGAAAGGCCAGGGAAGGCAGTGGACTGCCCGTCATTGAATACTGTGTGGAGCCTAAGTTTGATGGAGCCAGCATTTCGCTAATCTATGAAAACGATTTATTCACCCGTGGTGCTACCCGTGGTGATGGTGTAACGGGCGATGAAATCACTATTAATACCAAGCAAATTAAATCGCTTCCACTTTCTGCTATTTTCGGTGAATGGGGTATACAACAAATTGAAATAAGGGGAGAAGTGCTGATGAATAAAAATAATTTTAAGGCATACAACGAAGGGTTGATGGAAGAGGGCCTTCCCCCATTGGCCAATCCGCGCAATGCTGCTGCTGGCAGTCTTCGAATCAAAGACACGGCAGTAGTAGGCAAGCGCAACCTGGAAGCTTTTTTATACCATGTTAGTTATCTTGCTGCAGATACAACAGCAACGAATACACGAAAAATGCCCAGCACCCATAGTGGCATGATTGAAATGCTTTGGTCGCTCGGGTTCAAGAGCCCTAAAAATGAGATACGCGTGTTGAAGGGCATCGACCAAGTGATTGCCTATGTACAGGATTTTGAAATGAAGAGAGATGCCTTGCCGTATGAGATTGATGGAATGGTGATTAAAGTGAATGACCTTGCGCTGCAAGAAAAATTGGGCATGACCAGTCACCACCCGCGTTGGGCCATTGCCTTTAAATTCAAAGCCCGACAAGCCAGTAGCCAACTCTTGGAAGTAGAATACCAAGTAGGAAGAACGGGTGCCGTTACGCCGGTGGCTAAAATAGCTCCCGTGAATGTAGGTGGTGTAACGGTGAGTAGCATCAGTATTCACAATGAAGAATACATCAAAGAAAAAAACCTTTTGCTGGGCGATCATATCCTGATTGAAAGAGCAGGAGATGTAATACCACAAATTGTAAAATCCTTTCCCGAATTAAGGAAGGGAGCGGAGAAAAGCATTCAATTTCCAACCAGCTGCCCTGTTTGTGATCACCCCTTATTCAAAACAGCAGATGAAGCAGTTTGGCGTTGTACCAATATTAATTGTCGGGCACAGGTAATTGAAAGAATCATTCATTTTGTGAGTAAGGATGCCATGGATATACGCAGTTTTGGTGATGCCAATGTGCGCAAGTTTTATGAAATGGGATTTTTGAAAGATATTCCCGGAATTTATCAGTTGCCCTTTGATCAAATCAGGCAATTGGAAGGCTTTGGAGGAAAGTCGATTCAGAATTTACAATTGGCCATAGAAGCCAGCAAAACACAGCCCTTGCACCGGATAATTTATGGATTGGGCATTCGCTATGTAGGGGAAACCACGGCTAAAACACTGGCGAATGCGGTAGATCATCTATTGGATTTTTCCCGCTTTTCGATCGAGGAATTACAAGCGCTAGAAGATGTAGGCATCAAAGTAGCCAATAGTATCCAGGCATTTTTTAGTGATGCCGAAAACCTAACATTATTGAAAAAATTAGAAGCATTGGGGATTGGACTAAAAAATGAAATGAAGGAATTTCACCCTGATGCGGCACTGGTTGGCAAGACTTTTCTTTTCACAGGCACCCTTACACGCTTAAAAAGATCGGAAGCGGAAGAAAAGGTAGAGTTGAACGGAGGAAAAATACTGGGGGGCGTTAGCAGTAAGCTAGATTATCTCGTAGTGGGGGAAGAGGCAGGCAGTAAATTAGAAAAGGCCAAAAAGATTGCTACCATTAATATAATTTCTGAAGAAGAATTCATAAAAATGTTGCCTTCTTAACTAAAATAAATTTACATTTATATCTAAACTTCATTTTTTGAAAAAGATGCGCTCGTGTAAAACCGTTTTTTGCATGAACTCAAATCCTTAAAATCTATTTTATGGTCAAAAAACTTACTGGTGAACAATGGAAACAAATTCAGTTTTCTGGTCACAAATCACTTCGTAACAAGTATGCTGTTTCTTCATTAGGCAGAGCAGCTAGTTACAGTACTTCATTGGAAGAAGATGGAAAATTATTGCGTGGTTCCATTACATCAGGCTATCGCACACTGAACCTGCACATTGAAGAAAGCAATGGAACCATTTATATCCATAGAGAAGTAGCTAAACATTTTTGTAAGAAAAAATCTCCAAAGGATAAGTATGTGATTCATGTGAATCATAAGAAAACTGATAATAGTTATAAAAACTTGAAATGGGCTAATCTGGAAGAAGTTAGCAAACACCAACAAAAAAGTCCAGCCAAGTTGGCTTATAAAAAGGTACAGGCTTCTCGTACCAAGGGTCTTAAGTTGAATGCCGATCAGGTGAAAACTATCAAGTCATTGATTTTTGATCCAAAAAGAAAACTTACCTATAAGCAATTGGCTAAAAAATACAAAGTAAGCGAAATGACCCTCTACCGCATACGAAGCGGTGAAAACTGGGGAAAAGTTAAAAAATAAAACATCTTAAAAGGAAGCAATTGCTTCCTTTCTTTTTTTGACATTTGCCTTTCTTAAATCAATCATATGTTAGCAGCTGGTTCTATTAAATTTCTAAAAGACTTAAAGAAAAACAACGATAAAGCATGGTTTGATCAAAACCGCAAAGCCTATGAAGCAGCGCGTGCCGATTTTATTCATCTTACACAAGGTTTGATTAATGCCGTTGGAAAATGGGACCCTGCCATTGGTATATTGGAACCCAAGCAATGTATTTTTCGAATCAATCGAGATGTGCGATTCAGTAAAAATAAAAGTCCTTATAAAACCAATATGGGCGCTAGCATTAATGCAGGTGGCAAGAAGATCAATAATGCAGGCTATTATTTTCATTTTGAACCAGGCAATAGTTTTGTGGGGGGTGGTTTTTATATGCCCGAAGCTGCCGACCTTGCTAAAATCAGACAAGAGATAGATTATAGTTTTGACAGTGATTTCAAAAAAATAATCAGCCATAAAAAATTCAAAACGGTTTTTCCCAATGGCGTTGAAGCGGTAGCTGCTCTCAGCCGACCACCCAAAGGCTATGATGCCGAGCATCCGGCCATTGATTTTTTAAAAATGAAGGGGTTTATTGTCACCAGGCCCATTTCAGACGCCGAACTACAAAACAAACAGTTGATTAGCGAGCTCAATAATAGTTTCGCTGTCATGAAGGATTTTATCGATTTCTTAAACAGGGCCCTGGACTAAAAAAATGGCCAGTGATAAAAATCACCGGCCTTGCTTACCTCTGAAACCACAAGAAAAATCTTTACTTATTAATATATTAATAAATAGTATTATTTGTAGACAGGTTACTGTCAATGTCTATAGTTGTAAGGGGGGGATTTCAAAAATATTGGAATAATAGAGATAACCGAGCAGGCTGTAAAAGTAATCCATTTCGTCCTAAAATGACAATTTTCCTATATGTTTTTATGAATTACTACAAAGCCTGAATATTTTATCTCCGTTTGGCTTGCCGCAACGGCATAAATGATAGCTTTGTAATTATACATTGAATCCTTTCAATATGGCCGTACATTTTCACTCGCTCAAAGTAAAATCTATCAGAAAAGAAACTGAGGACTGTGTATCTATTGTATTGGATATACCAGACCAGGTTTCCCCTGCATTTTTGTTTACCCATGGGCAAAGCTTAACACTGCGTTGCAATATCGATGGCCAGGAAGTTAGGCGTACTTATTCTATTTGCGCCGCTCCCTTTGAAAAAGAACTGAGGGTGGCAATTAAAAAAGTAGCCGGTGGCTTATTTTCAACACATGCCAATGAAAGGTTACAAGTAGGTGATGTATTGGAAGTAATGGAACCAGTGGGCAAATTCAATACAGCCCTGCATGCTACCAACAAAAAAAATTACTTGGCCATTGCCGCAGGCAGTGGTATTACTCCCATTCTTTCTATTATAAAAACAACCCTTCAAACGGAGCCTTCCAGCAGTTTTACCTTGGTATATGGCAACAAAACAAGCCGTTCCATTATTTTCTTTGAGGAGCTAGAAGGAATCAAAAATAAATACCTCCATCGTTTTCAGTTGCTGCATGTATTAAGCCGTGAAAAAATGGATGCCGATATTAATCATGGCAAAATCAATGAGGGGAAATTAAAAGATTTACAAGCTTTGATTGATTATGCAAACATGGATGAAATTTTTATTTGCGGACCCGAAGAAATGATTTTTTCATCAAAGGATTTTTTAGAACGCAATGGCATTGATGGTAAAAAAATTCATTTTGAACTTTTTGGTAGTAAGGGTATTCGAAAAACTACCATGACACAATCAACAGAATCTGGATCAGCTAATAAAAGTTCAGTCACCATCAAATTAGATGGCAGGAGTTTTGAATTCGCATTGGGCTATAATGAGAGCAATATCTTAGATGCTGCATTGAAGCAAGGGGCCGATTTACCTTTTGCCTGCAAAGGCGGTGTTTGTTGTACCTGCAAAGCAAAATTATTAGAAGGGGCGGTAAAGATGGATGTGCATTGGGGTTTGGAACAAGAAGAAATTGAACAAGGTTATATTCTTACTTGTCAAAGTCACCCAACAACCGATAAACTACTTATTGATTTTGACATCAAATAATGCTTGCTTGCATATCCCGCTTATTAAGCTGCGAATGCTGTACGATACCTATACCAAGAGTGGGTATTGAAGAATTGTGCTGATTAAATAAATTTACATTCTACTGACATTGATATTCAGAAAGAGTAATAAATTTGTGCTCTTATACAACTGCTAATCTCATCAAAACATCCCCGGTATTAGAACATTAATCATTAAACCCTTTCGGCCTAATGATTTCCCCTATTATAAATGCCTTAAGGAAAATTGGCATTTAGGATGGAATGGGTGAATTCGGTGGCAACAATAAGAAGCAGCTAGTTTGGGCTGCTTTTTATTTTTAAGTAAGGTGGGTTACACTTAATAGATTTAACTAATTTTGAAAGATAAACCCTTCGATTATGCTTGTGCAGGATATGGAACAAATATTCCAGGATAAAATTGATCGTGAAATAAAAATTGAGCCCAAGGATTGGATGCCCGAAGCTTATCGAAAAACCAATCTACGGCAAATTAGCCAGCATGCACACAGTGAAGTAGTAGGCATGTTACCAGAAGGCAACTGGATAAGCCGCGCTCCTTCTCTAAAAAGAAAAGCCATTTTATTGGCCAAGATACAAGATGAAGGGGGGCATGGTTTATATCTATATAGTGCAGCAGAAACGCTTGGCTTTAGCCGCGATGAAATGATTAACGACCTACTGAGTGGCAAGGCTAAATATTCTTCCATTTTTAATTATCCCAGTCTTAGTTGGGCCGACATGGGTGCCGTCGGATGGTTGGTGGATGGTGCTGCCATCCTCAATCAGGTGATGCTTTGCCGTACTTCCTATGGGCCCTATGCCAGGGCGATGGTACGTATATGCAAGGAAGAAAGCTTTCATCAAAGACAGGGATTTGATGCCTTGTTGGTATTAAGTCGTGGTTCGAAAGAACAAAAAGCCATGTGCCAAGATGCCATCAATCGTTGGTGGTGGCCCAGCTTAATGATGTTTGGTCCTAAAGACAGCGAAAGTACCAATAGTGATCAAAGTATGAAATGGAAAATCAAAAGAAAAACCAATGATGAATTGCGGCAACAATTTGTAGATATGATTGCAGAGCAAATTAAAACACTTGGTATGGTTTTGCCTGATCCTGCATTAAAATGGAATGAAGCAAGAAAGCATTATGATTTTGGGGCGATCAACTGGGAAGAATTTTGGAATGTAGTAAAAGGCAATGGCCCTTGTAATAAACAGCGACTGGCGGCAAGAAACAAAGCTCATGATGAAGGTGATTGGGTTAGAGAAGCAGCCAAACAATATGCAGAGAAAAAAAGAAATCGAGCAAAAGAGCAAGCTGCTTAAATTCCTTTTACATTGAAACAACTATTCATTATTTAATTAATCCATATTACCATGAGTTTTCAAATCATTAAACACTATTACGGCGATATTCCCGAAGAAAATAGTGGCAGTGGCATCGAAAAAAAAGAAGTGGTTAAAACAGCGTGGCCACTATGGGAAGTATTTATACGAAGCAAACAAGGGCTTGATCATAAACATGCTGGTAGTCTTCATGCCGCAGATGCAGCCATGGCCATTGAAAATGCGCGAGACGTTTATACTCGTCGCATGGAAGGAGTAAGCATTTGGGTGGTGGAAAGTATATACCTGCATGCGAGTAATCCAGATGAAGCAGAAAGCTTATACGAACCGGCCAATGATAAAATATATAGGCATCCTACTTTTTATCAATTGCCCGATGAAGTAAACCATATGTAAGTTCACATTGAAGATTTAAACACATGCATTCTAGCTTAATAGATTATACAATACATCTTGCCGACAGCACACATATTTTATCACAAAGAAATAGTGAGTGGTGTGGACACGGACCTATCTTGGAACAGGACATTGCCATTACCAATATCAGTCTCGATTTATTAGGACAATCCAGAAATTTTTATCAATATGCTGCCAGCCTAATGAACAACGATACCAATGAAGATCAATTGGCCTATATGCGATCCGAAAGGGAATATAAAAATCTATTGCTGACCGAACAGCCTAATACCGATTGGGCGCATACGGTTTTGAGGCAATATTTTTTTAGTCAGTTTCAGTTTTTACTTTTCGAACAATTACAAAATCATAATGATCCACAATTGGCGGCCATTGCTGCCAAATCGCTGAAGGAAACAACTTATCACCTGCGCTGGAGCGGCGAATGGGTGATTCGTTTAGGAGATGGCAGTGAGGAAAGTCATCAAAGAATGATTGTTGCCATGGATGCCTTGTGGGCCTATACAGGAGAAATGTTTATAGCTACCCCATACGAATTGATTAGTGGTATTGATTTTAAAGCTTTAAATGAAAACTGGTTAGCCAAGTTACAACTACTATTAGCTGAAGCAAGGATACCCATTCCTGAAAACACCTATTTTCAAACAGGTGGTAAAACTGGTACACATACCGAACACCTGGGATTTATGCTCACCGAGCTGCAATACATGCAAAGAACTTATCCCAATTGCGAATGGTAAATTCCATGGAAACTGAAGAAAAAAAAATAAGGCAGTTGCTCGAAAATATTTCTGATCCCGAAATACCTGTATTGAGTATAATAGATTTGGGCATCATCAGAAGCATAACGTTATCGAATACACGCAATTTAGACAACCCTACTGTCACTATTGGCATCACCCCAACATACAATGGTTGTCCCGCGGTGGATATGATTAACATGGAAATT
>CAIOIZ010000004.1 GCA_903858475.1 uncultured Bacteroidota bacterium | reverse complement strand
CTTCTGCCTTGTCTTCTAATTCGAAGAAATCTCTGGCCTTAAAACCACCAATACCAGCCACCAGATTTCCGGGAAACTGCTGAATCATTGTATTGAAATCTCTTACAGTTGCATTGTAATAACGGCGACTATTTGCCAACTCGCCTTCAATTCCTTGTAAGGCAGCTTGCAATTCTAAAAATTGTGCATTTGCTTTTAAATCAGGATAGCTTTCAGCAATGGCCAATAAACCACGCAGCGCACCACCCAATTGTTGGTTGGCAGCAGCCATGCCTGCAACATCTCCAGTAGGTACTGCTACTGCTGCATTTCTTGCTTGAATTACTTTTTCTAAAGTTTGACTTTCATGTGCAGCATATCCCTTCACTGTATTTACCAGATTAGGAATAAGATCAAAACGTTTTTTGAGAAAAACACTGATATCGCTCCAGGCATTATCAATTTTTATTTTTTCTCGCACCATTCCATTGTACATGGATATAATCCAAAGGATGAGCAGGGCAACAACGCCTAATACAATCCAAAGTGTCATAATAGTAAATTTTTAATTGTAATGAAATTAATCTTAATTAGTAATGCAATTTAATTGTTTTTTTTATCAGTTTATTTTTTTACATATAAGTTATGGCTGCCTTTAAAATGATTAACCAAAATTAACATTTGCCCAAACTTTGGCCTATGTCGATTTTACCCTTGGGTCTACCCATGCGTAAAGTAAATCTGCCAGCAAATTGATTAGGATAAAAATACAGGCACTGAGCAAAACGGCCCCCATTACCACAGGATAATCTAATTTCTCTAATGCATTCACAGTTACTTTACCCAGGCCCTTCCACCCGAAAATATACTCTACAAAAAAAGCGCCTGCTAATAACTCGGCAAACCAACCAGTGATGGTGGTAATAACCGGATTGAGTGCATTTCGCAATGCATGCTTGAAAATAACAACTCCTTTGCTCAGGCCTTTGGCATAAGCGGTGCGTATATAATCCTGATTTAAAACATCCAGCATGCTACTCCTAGTCAATTGAGTAATAATAGCAAGGGGACGAATACCTAAAGTAAAAGCAGGTAATATCAAATTGCGTAGGGTGAGGTATTTCTCCCCTGTTACTTCATCAATATCAAACCAGCTACCGGTTAGGTTCAACCCTGTATAAGGATGTAAAACGAGTCCAAAAAAATAGGCAATCATAATGGCCATGAAAAAAGAAGGCGCACTGATGCCAGCAATACTGGCAAATACGGCTGAACTATCTAACCAGCTGCCCTTTTTAACAGCAGCCAATACACCCAATAAAATTCCGATAATGGTAGCAAATAATATGGCTGCTAGTGCCAGCAATAAAGTACCTGGAAGGGCTTCCATCAATACAGCCCCCACAGTCTTTTTGGTTTGATAACTCTTTCTTAGATAGGGCCACTTGATACCCCATTTCAAATTTCCACCAACAAAAAAGCCCTTGAGTTCCTTTTGTTTAATTTCTTCTTTATCGTGTATGCATAGAGGTGATACATCGTTGAGGTACAACACAAACTGCTTCCACTTTGGTTGATCGAGATAAAGGTCTTTCCGAATATTATCCATCGTTTTCTTATCCCCCGTTTGCCCCACCATCATTCTGGCTGGATCGCCAAACCCCTGGAACATAATAAAGACAAGCACCAGCACTCCAAATAATACCAGGAGGGCGTAACCCATCTTTTTTACAATACGTAAGAGTAAGGACATGCAGTAATTTATACAAAAAGATTGACAAAAAAAAGCCCCGCTCTTAGCGGGGTTG
>CAIOIZ010000003.1 GCA_903858475.1 uncultured Bacteroidota bacterium | reverse complement strand
CGTAATGGCTGAACTAGCAGCGCCAGTAACATTAATGCCAGTAAATGATCCACTTGTAGAAGAAGTTACAGTGATACCCGACACTTTGTTATTACTGATAGATACATCGCCCTGCCCTCCGTAGCTAATCCCTTTAACACCGCAATAAGTACCCCCGCCAATGGTGATGGAGTTGCCTGCGTCTGAACCAATAATATTACCGGTGATATTCCCGATATTGGCTTTAGTAGTACTGGTTGCATTGATACCGATAAATTTTCCATAAGTATTATCATACCCATCTGTTGTATAATTGATATTGGCAATCGTATTGTTCTGCACGCTTGTGGCTACTGCGCTTCCAAGGTCAAGAATAATCGGTACAAAGGCATTGTAACTGGTGTTTGAATTGGATGTACTAGATGTCCAAGTACCGGTATGATTTGCGGCACTGCCACCGATATAATTATTGGTAATTGTAAAACCGCTTCCTGCCGGTGTTCGAAGATGGATGGCATTTAATACTGAATAATTAGATGGATTTCTACTGGAGGTTTGATAAAAATTATTATCCGTGATGGTCCAGCCTGAATTTCCATCATAGGTAAAAATACCACTTGATGAAATTTGCCCAGAAGCTGCATCAAAATAAAAATTATAAATATTGCAATGTGATATGGTAATATTATCGTTGAAAGTAGCAGCTGTACTATTATAACCCCAGATACCAATATAGGGGGTTGTACTACCATCGCAGATATTGCAGTATGATATGGTATTATTATCATTTCCAGTGGTGGTTGCATTTCCAAAACTAATGACACCCGTAGTTTGAGTAAAAGATGAAGTATTCACCCCTTTTACGGTACAATTTGTGATGGTATTACTTGTAGCGTCATTTGTAAAAAGAATACTAACTCCTGAAGTACTTGTATTACTAATAATCAGGGAATTGCTGCCAGTGTTTAATCCATCAATAGTAACATTATCGGCGCCATTTAATTTTATTAAGCCATCAGCAATTGAACCACTGATTGTTCTTGCCGCTCCTCCAGAAGGTGAAATGGTAATACCTGTATAGCTTGCCAATCCACTGCCACTTGCATTTAATGAAGCCGATGATGTTTCTGAAGTATTTGCAGTAATAGCAATTGCAATCACTCCCTGGTGCGTACCCGCATTAATGGCATCGAATGAAGCTTTTAAAGTGGTATAAGTTGTTGGGCCTGGTGTTCCTGCAGTTGCCGTTACAGAAACCTGTCCATAAAATAGGGTAGAAATAAACGAAAATACAAGGAGAAGGAGTGGTGATTTCATACAATAGATTTTTGAATTTAGGCGGGCACAAGTTCCCTCGCTACCCAGTTCAAAGGTCTATTGTATTATTAATTATTACGATAAAATGGCACTACATAAAGATGTAGTTGCTACTATGATTGATATCATTTGTAAGCATGAGCAAAATAGGTTAACTTATTTGTGTTTATACAATATGGCAGCTAACTCACCTCGAGAATTGACATTTAATTTGCGGTATATTTTTTGGATATAAAAACGAACTCCATCGATGGTCATATCGCATTCAGCAGCAATCATCTTATAACTTTTGCCATCCTTTATTCCATGGGCAATTGTCCACTCTTTTTCAGTAAGTTTTTCTTTGACCGAATTATCCTCATGAAAAAAATTGACCACTTTGCGTGCTATCCTGGCATTCATAAATGAGCCTCCAGCATTCACTATCAATAGGGCATTTTTTATATCAGATAAGGGAATGTCCTTGGTTATATATCCCAGGGCTCCTGCTTTTAATGATTCATATACAGAATCGCTGTCTTCTAAAACTGAATTCATCACTACTTTGGCAGTTGGCCATCTTTTAAAAACAACAGATACTCCTTCAATACCATTCATGCCTGGTAGCATAATATCCATTAAAATAATATCGGGCTTGTTATTCCCTATATCAATTTTTTGTAATTCTTCAATGGAGACAGCGCTTGCTACAACAAAAAATTCCTCCTGTAAAGAAAAATAATCCCTGAGTGTTTCAGCGATACTAAGATTGTCCTCTACAATAATAAGCCGAATTGTTTCCATTAAAAGATAATTGAAGTTGTAAAGCCATTCTTGTTTTTTTCAAATTTCACCTTGCCACCCATTTTTTTTGCACGTGTTTCAATACTCTTCAAGCCGTAGCCGCCCAAATTGATATTTTCATCTGTATTTTTTCCATTATCCGAAACAGTGCAACTGTATTTTTTCCCTTTTTTAGTCAATAGTATTTTGAACTCATTGCCGTTAGAATGTTTGAGTGTATTGTGTGCTAGCTCTTTAATAATTAAAATAATATTTCTGCGCACTTCTACTGAGTCAATAAAAAGTTTATCAGGTATTTGGTTTACAAACTGTACTTCAAATGAGGTATCTGCAAATACAAATTGCATCCAATCTTTTATTCTGTCTTCAAATTCTTGTGTTGACATTTTTTCTGAACTGATGCTCCAGAGTAAATTTCTTAAACTTTGAATGGCTTCTCTGCTGAATCGCTGAATTTCCTCAAGCCCTTTTACCTCATTGCCAAATTTCATATTTAAAAGTTCGGCCTTCATGGCTGTTTTGGTTAGGATGCTTCCTACTTCATCATGAATATCGTTTAGCATGCCGGTTTTAATGCTCCTAATGGCTGCTTGATTTTGATAGCGTTGCCAAACGGATAGGGCAATAATTATAAGAATGACCAATGCAATAATTAACTTAAAATAAGTGGTTTGATGAAAAGGCAATATCACTGATATTGGTAATTCTAGCATTTCGTTTGATGCAATTCCCTTTGCATTGTCGCCTTTAATCTGTACAATAAATTCCCCCGCCGGTAAATTCCATAACCTTAAATGGCCGTTGTTCCCAAGCAATGTCCAGTTGTCATCAACACCTTTGATTCTGTACCAATACTTGCAATATTCTGGGTTGATGAATTCATTAAAACCAAATCGAATTTCCATTGCTTCCTTGGATTGCATCAATTTAATTCCATTGATAGCCGTTGTTGCAGCTATTAAATCTACAGCACCCTTGTCGATCTCTTTTTGTAGAAGGGTAAATTGTAATACTGCTTTTTGCTGTATGGTATTCCATTTAGCGGGGTTAATTCTAACGATACCATTCAATCCGCCAAAATACAATTCACCAGTGCTGGATTTGAGCGAAGCCATATAATTATATTCATCATCTGGCATGCCGTCTTCTTTGTAGAAATTGTATACAGTTTTTGATTCCGGTATAAAACAGGATAAGCCCTTGTAAGAACTAATCCAAAGTCGATTATTCGCATCTTCTAAAATTGCAATGCATTTGCCACCAGGCATATTTTCTTTTACCCCAACTGTTTGAATGATTGTTCTGTTTTTTTTGTCAAT
>CAIOIZ010000002.1 GCA_903858475.1 uncultured Bacteroidota bacterium | reverse complement strand
GGTGAGCGAACAGGTTTTGCAGGTACTACCAATCAGAAACTGCCTGCTGGTCTTGACCATATTTTTCTCCTTGCTGGGTTCTACCAATTTAATAAAGGGCTTATCGGCCACCTGGGCCCTACTTGTGCTGGCAATGGCCAGTAACCATACAATCAATAACACAGAGATCCGATACATATTATATACTAATTGGTAATGGCTTAAAATTACTGATTAATGTGCTTTCAGGTGGGCAACAAAAATAATTAGTCAAAATTTTTACTATAAATCAATTGATTACAAAAGTACGATAAAAAATAATGCCTGTTTTTTTTGGAAATATTAGCATTTGCCCCCTACCTTCGCCGTCCATTTAAAAAGCCACTGGGATAGCAATGGCATCATCTAAAAAATAAGAACAATGAGTAAACTGCATTTCACCACCAAACATGCCAACGAGGCTACCGTTAAACACAACTGGTACGTTGTAGACGGTACTAATCAAACCGTAGGTCGCATGTGTGCTAAAATTGCCGCCGTATTAAGGGGTAAAAACAAAGCTTATTACACTCCACACGTTGATTGCGGAGATTATGTAATTGTAATTAATTGCGAAAAGGTAAAATTTACCGGCAATAAATTAGAAGACAAAGTATATGATACATACAGCGGATATCCCGGTGGCCGTAAAGAAGAAGCGGCTAAGGATTTGTTGAAGCGCAGACCAGAAGTGATCATCGAAAGAGCGATCAAAGGAATGTTGCCTAAAAACCGTTTGGGTCGCAAGATGTACAAAAAATTGTTTGTGTATGTAGGTGGCGAACACCAACACAGTGCCCAAAAACCCGTTGAATTAAAATTCTAATTACTAAATTCTAAATTCCAAAATAGATAAAATGGAGAAGCAAAAAAATGCAGTCGGCCGTAGAAAAGAAGCTGTAACACGTGTTTTCCTTAGCAAAGGAGACGGTAAGATTACAGTAAACGGTAAAGACTATAAAGTATATTTCCCACTGGTATATTTACAAAATCAGGTAGAAGCTCCTTTAAAAACAATTGAAGTAGCTGATAAATATGATGTAGTAATCAATGCAACAGGTGGTGGTGTTAAAGGTCAGGCAGAAGCAGCCAAACTAGGTATTGCCCGCGCATTACTGGAAGTGAGTGCTGAATACCGCCCTGCTTTAAAAGCAGCCGGTCTGTTGAAAAGGGATCCTCGTTCTGTTGAACGTAAGAAACCAGGTCGCAAAAAAGCAAGAAGAAGCTTCCAGTTCAGCAAGCGTTAATACTGGATACCGGAATAGCTGGTTGGCCTTGGTCGTTCATCTATTGCTGGAACAGGCATCAATTTTTAAAAACTATTTTAATAATAAACAATGGAAAATAACACTTCCTTACAACAGCAACTTTTAGAAGCAGGCGTTCATTTCGGTCACTTGAAAAAGAAATGGAACCCTAAGATGTTACCTTACATCTTTGCTGAAAAGAAAGGTATTCATATCATCGATCTTAATAAAACCGTTGAAGGTCTGCAGGAATCTGCTGCTGCTTTGAAAGCCATCGCTAGAAGCGGTAAGAAAATTATGTTTGTTGCTACTAAGAAACAAGCAAAAGAAATTGTAAACGAATGTGCCCGTCGTGTAAACATGCCCTTTGTTACTGAAAGGTGGTTGGGTGGTATGTTGACCAACTTCAATACCGTTCGTAAGAGTGTAAAGAAAATGCAGAACATTGAAAAAATGTTGGCCGACGGCAGTGCAGAAAGCCTAACTAAAAAAGAGCGTTTGACTTTAACGCGTGATAAAGATAAAATGGAAAAAGTATTGGGTGGTATTGCACAAATTAGCCGTGTCCCTGCTGCTTTATTCATGGTTGATATAGGACACGAGCATATTGCATTAGCAGAAGCGAAGCGTTTAAACATCAGCACATTTGGAATGGTAGATACCAACTGCGATCCTAATAAAATTGATTTCGCAATTCCAGCCAATGATGATGCTACCAAATCTATCTCTATCATTGTTAACTACCTGACCGCTGCTATCGCAGAAGGTTTGCAAGAGCGCCAGGCAGATAAAGACAGCGAAGACGAAGGACATGACAGCGAAGAAAGTGCTGAAGCAAAAGCTGCAAGATTCGAAAGCCGCGCTGATGAAGGTGGTGACAAGAATCGTCGTGGTGGTGGCGGTGCTGCAGGTGCTGGCCGTTCAGGTGCTCCTAAACGTCGTGTACCCAATACCGGTGGTGGTGGAAGAAAACCAGCTACCAAGTAATTTTTCTTTGTAAAAAGAAAAGAGTAAAAAAAGATTGCTCCTAAAGTTCAATCTGTATTATTCAATTTTAATTATTTATTGACATGAGTGTAAGTATAACCGCACAGGATATAAACAAATTACGTCAGACAACCGGCGCCGGTATGTTGGATTGCCGCAAAGCACTGACAGAAAGTAACGGAGATTTTGAAGCTGCCATCGATTGGTTGCGTAAACAAGGACAAAAAGTAGCTGCTAAACGCAGTGATAGAGAAGCGAAAGAAGGCGTAGTGATTGCACAAACTACTGCTGATAACAAAAGCGGTATCGTTCTTTGCATCAGCTGCGAAACTGACTTCGTTAGTAAGAATTCAGATTTTGTTGCCTTTACTCAAAGCATCGCTGATGCAGCAATAGCCCATAACGTAAAAACAGCGGAAGAATTGATCAGCGTTGAAATCAATGGCGCGAAAGTAGCTGATATGATCAATGATAAATTAGCCGCTATCGGTGAAAAAATTGGCATTACTCGTTTTGAAAGAATTGATGCTGCTTATGTTGCTAGCTATATTCACGGTAGCAACCGTATGGGTGTGTTGGTAGGAATGACTAAGGAAGCTGCTGAAGCTGGAAAAGATGTAGCGATGCAAATTGCTGCAATGAATCCTTTGGCAGTAGACGAAACTTCTATCGCTCCTGAATTAATAGCAAGAGAAAAAGAAATCGCTATCGAACAAATCAAAGCCGAAGGCAAACCAGCTGAAATGGCAGAGAAAATTGCCATCGGAAAAGTAAATAAATTCTTTAAAGAAAATACTTTATTGGCACAAGCTTTTGTAAAAGACAATGGCAAATCTGTTGCCGACTACCTGAAAAGTGTAGACGCAGATTTAAAAGTAACAGCATTCAAGAGAGTAGCATTAGGCTAATCTGATTGATACATTATATAAAAAAAAGCGAAACGTCGGTTTCGCTTTTTTTTATGACTGGCCTACCATATGGCTATACCAATGCCTCGTACAATATCTCTACTGGATGTTTCGCTTTTACGGATGTGCCATCCTTGATCTGGTGGCGACAACTGGTGCCCGGTGCCGCAATGATGCTATCAACTGCTGCACGTACCGCTGGAAACAATACCAATTCTCCAATTTGCATACTCAATTCGTAATGCTCTTTTTCATACCCAAAACTACCTGCCATACCACAACATCCACTAGGAATAGTTTCTACTGTATAATTTGCAGGAATAGAAAGTGCTGCTACAGTGGCCGGCAATGCCCCATATGATTTTTGCTGACAATGGCCATGCAGTTTTATTTGTTCAGCCTTTGTTGTAAATAATCCTGCATCAATTTTTCCAGCTACAAATTCTTTGGCAATGAATTCGTCGAGATAAAAAACATTTGTACTCAAAGCCTTGGCCTTCTCCCAGTTTTCATTTGTTGCCAAATCAATGTATTCATCCCTGAATGTGAAGATAGCAGAAGGTTCTATACCAATCAGCGGCCTATCCTTATTTACAATGGGATGCAATAATTCTATATTGCGATTAATGATTTTTTTTGCTTTTTTTACTAAGCCCTTGCTCAACCAGGTACGGCTACTTTCCAGGTGTTCGGGTATGGTAATTTCATACCCTAGTTTTTCCAATAATAAAATGGCTTGTATGCCAATACTGGTATCATTGTAATTGGTAAACTCATCGCAAAAAAGATAAATTTTCTTCTCAGAACGAATCGGATTTTCTTTTTGATGTTTTTTAAACCATTGCAATAATGTACTAGTATATAAAGTAGGCATACTGCGGGCAGTAGAAAAACCAACCATCTTTTTAATCGCGCTTCCTATCCATTTATTAGTCACCGCAAAATTGTAAAGACCCGGCCACCAAGAACCCAATTTAGCAGAAAGGCTGAATTGAGCAATGAGCTTGCTTCTAAATGGAACACCATGCACATCGTAATAATGTTGTAAAAATTCGGCCTTGAGTTTGGCAACATCCACATTACTCGGGCACTCAGCCTTGCAACCCTTACAACTCAAACAAAGATCCATCACTTCATAAATCTCCTTGTAATCAAAACGATTCAGTTGCTCACTATTTGTTAAAAACTCTCGTAGAATATTAGCTCTTGCGCGCGTCGTATCTTTTTCATTCTTGGTAGCCATGTAAGAGGGGCACATAGTGCCTCCGCTTAAAGCTGTTTTTCGACAATCCCCACTTCCATTGCACTGCTCTGCATGCTGCAGTATATTTTGATTATTGAAGCGAAAATGTGTTTTGAAATCGGGTGTTACCTGGCCCGGTACATACCGCAACATCGAATTCATGCTCGGCGTATCTACAATCTTATTGGGATTAAAAATATTTTCAGGGTCCCAAGATTTTTTAACTTCTTTTAGCAATGCATAGTTCTTTTCCCCCACCATTTGCCGAATGAATTCGCCCCTTAGTCTTCCATCTCCATGCTCACCACTCAAGGAGCCATTGTATTTCTTAACCAAGCTTGCTATTTCTTCTGCAATCGTGCGAAACAATTGATTGCCTTCAACTGTTTTTAAATTAATGATGGGTCGTAGATGCAATTCACCACTGCCCGCATGCGCATAATGAACAGAATACAAATTGTGCTTCTTCAAAATTTCATTGAACTCACGAATATAAGCAGGCAGGTCTTGCACATCCACTGCCGTATCTTCAATTACAGGTACTGCTTTTTCATCGCCGGGCAAATTGCTCAATAATCCCAAGCCAGCCTTACGCAATGTCCATATTTTTTTACTGTCGGATCCAAACAATAACGGGAAATGATACCCGAGATTTGCAGCCCGCATCTCCGCTTCCACTTGATGACAAATGGCTACAATTTCCTCCCTCGTTTCCCTGCAAAACTCAATTACTAAAATAGCACCGGGATCTCCTTGAACAAAAAAACGATTCTTGCTTTGCTCGATATTTTCCTTGGTACATTCCAAAATATAATGATCAATCAATTCACTGGCACTGGGACGATATTTAATTGCAATGAGGTTGGCACGCAAGCTTTCGTCAATGGAATTAAAATGAACACAGAGTAAACCAACTTCTTTGGGTGGTAATGGAACCAGGTTTAATTTTATTTCGGTTACAAAGGCCAAAGTGCCTTCAGATCCTGCTAGTAGTTGACAAAAATTAAATGCTTCTCCTCCTGCAGTAAATGGATCGGTTTCTAATAATAAGTCTACGGCATAACCCGTATTCCTGCGCTCCACCGATTTCTTCGGAAACTCTTTTCGAATCTCTACTTGATTATCATATTGGCTCAGCAGGGATCTGGTATTTTTATAAATGCTTGCTTCCAATGCATCGCCTTCACATTTTTGGTGAAAGTCTTCCGTAGATAAACTACTGAATACCGCATCCGTTCCATCGGCGAGTATGGCTTTAATTTCAATCGTGTGTTCGCGTGTACTTCTATATACAATGGAATTGCTTCCACAACTATTATTGCCCACCATTCCACCAATCATGGCGCGGTTGGCAGTAGATGTTTCGGGACCAAAAAATAATCCGTAAGGTTGTAGAAACATATTGAGCTCATCTCGAATAACACCGGGCTGTACTCGTACCCAATGTTCGGCTTCATTCAATTCAATAATGGAAGTGAAATATTTTGATACATCTACAATGATTCCATTGCCCACTACCTGCCCGGCCAAAGAAGTACCAGCCGTGCGAGGTATCAAAGAAGTTTTATTTCCCCTTGCGAAGGCAATTAATTTTTTTATATCCTCCTTGTTTTTCGGAATGGCCACAGCAAGTGGCATTTCTCTATAAGCACTGGCATCGGTAGCATAGAGGGTACGCATGGTCTTATCTATAAATAGATCGCCCGTAAGTTCCTTGCCCAATTTTATTAATGCCGTTTTCATGTAGTGTTATGGATGACAAAGATAGTTGATGTAAGAGAATTCTTGGAGGCGCTATAATACCGAATGTTTGACGCCAAGATTTTGTTTTAGCATGCAGTTATGTTAACTGTTTTTAATTTGAATATATTTGTTGCATGAACCAAGAACATGCAGCCTATTTTTCGGCTAATAAAGAAAGTTGGAACAAAAGAACAGCCGTTCACAAAGATTCAGCCTTTTATGATATGGACAATTTCAAAAAAGGCAAGTCCTCCTTGAACGCCATTGAATTGAAAGCCCTTGGCAATGTGCAAGGAAAATCATTACTGCACTTACAATGTCATTTTGGAATGGATACTTTAAGTTGGGCAAGAGCAGGTGCCCTTGTTACGGGTATTGATATCAGTGATGCAGCCATTGATGAAGCAAGGGCTTTAGCCAAAGAATTGAATATACCCGCAACATTTGTTTGTTGCAATGTATATGATACCGCTAATGAAGTAAAAGAAAGCTTCGACATTGTATTTACTTCCTATGGCACTATTGGCTGGTTGCCCGACCTGGATGCATGGGCTGCCGTGATTGCTGCCAAATTAAAACCAGGTGGTATTTTTTTTATTGCCGACTTTCATCCGACTTTATGGATGATGGATGAAAATTTTGAAAAAATAAAATACGATTATTTCAACACGCGAGTTATTGCAGAAGAAAATATCGGCACCTATACCGATCGCAATGCCAATATCCGTTCTACAGAATATAGTTGGAATCACAGCCTGTCGGAAATATTTACAGCACTACTGAAGCATGGTTTACAAATAGAAGCTTTTGAAGAATTTTCTTATAGC
>CAIOIZ010000001.1 GCA_903858475.1 uncultured Bacteroidota bacterium | reverse complement strand
TATAAAAATATCTACCATGATACAACGCATTCAATCCGTTTGGTTATTGTTAGCCGCAGTGGCAGCTACGCTGAGTTTTAAATTTGAATTTTACAGCGGCATCAATAGCATACATCCAACTTTTTATAAAATCACTGCGACGGAAAGCATGTTTACTTTGCTATTAACCGTTGCCGTTAGTGGATTGGCATTTTTTACCATCTTCCTTTTTAAGAATAGAAAATTACAATTTCGACTTTCGATTGTAGGCATTTTGCTGGAAGCCCTGCTTTTATTTGTATATTATACATTGATAAAAAATTACACATCCGGCTCCATTTCTATTTGGGCATTATTGCATGGCGCTATATTATTGTTCTTTTTCCTAACAGCCAGGGCCATCAATAAAGACGAAAAACTTATTCAGGAATCGGATCGATTGAGATAAGCGATTATCCATTCACTACATTATTGCGAGCTTAACTTAAAAAACGGGCAGTATGACTGAGCTTTGATTTTTTTAGCTCCGTAGGTTTTCCTGCAAATACCAATTGCCCGCCTGCATCACCAGCTTCAGGCCCTAAATCAATTACCCAATCGGCCGACTTAATTACATCCGTATTGTGCTCAATTACAATAATCGAATGCCCCTGTTCAATCAATGCATTGAAGGAGGCTAGTAATTTTTTGATATCATGAAAGTGTAATCCGGTAGTAGGTTCATCAAAAATAAATAACATATTCCCCTTACTATTTACCTCATCGGCCCTTGAGCCAGCTTTTCCCTTTCCTAAAAAAGAGGCCAATTTCACTCTTTGAGCTTCCCCACCCGATAAAGTATTAGAGGATTGTCCCAGTTTTACATACCCCAATCCTACACTACTCAATGGTTTGATTTTATTGGCCACCGCTGGTTCAGTGGCGAAAAAAGAAATGGCCTCATCTACACTCATCTCTAATACCTCATAAATATTTTTCTGTTGATAGGTTACTTCCAACACTTCTTCTTTAAACCGTTTCCCATTACATACATCACAGGTAAGATGTACATCTGCTAAAAATTGCATTTCAACTATCTGCTCTCCTTCCCCTTTACATGCATCGCATCTTCCGCCATCTACATTAAAAGAAAAATGCTTGGGCATAAAACCCCGCATTTTACTCATGGGCTGACTACTGTACAAATCTCGTATTTCATCGTAGGCCTTGATATAAGTAACTGGATTACTCCTGCTGGATTTACCAATGGGATTTTGATCTACCATTTCAATTTGCGAAATAAAATCAATATCGCCACTGATGTTTTTGTGCAAACCCACTTTATCTGCTACCTCTCCCTTTAACTTTTGAAGAGCAGGATATAATATTTGTTTTATTAAAGTAGTCTTACCACTACCACTAACACCACTGACCACTGCTAAGCAATTCAACGGAATGGTTACATCAATATTTTTCAGGTTGTTTTGTGCAGCTCCCTCAATTTTGATACTCCTATTCCACTTTCGAATATTGGCAGGTGGTTCAATAGTCAATTCATGAGAAAGATATTTTCCTGTAAGACTATCCTTATTAGCGATGAGTTCCTGATAATTTCCAGCTGCCACTACTTCTCCACCCAAATGAGAAGCCAGAGGACCCATATCAATAATATAATCGGCCTCCCGCATCATCATTTCGTCGTGCTCTACTACTACCACAGTATTACCCAGATTGCGGAGGTCTTTTAAAACCTTTATCAATCTTTCGGTATCACGTGCATGCAATCCAATGGAGGGCTCATCTAAAATGTACAGTGAATTAGTTAGATTACTACCCAAGCTGCGGGTTAATTGTATGCGCTGACTTTCGCCTCCACTGAGACTATTAGCCAACCGGTTAAGGGTGAGGTAGCCTAAGCCAACATCCAAGAGCGTTTGTAATCGGTGCTGAATTTCGAGTAATATTCTTTTTGCAACCTGACTATCGTATACGTTTAGCTGCAAAGAATTAAACCAGTTCTTCAAATCTTTTATAGGCATTTCGCATAATTCGCCAATATGAGCCCCACCCATTTTTACATAGAGCGCTTCTTTTCGCAGCCGATAACCCTTGCAATCAGTACAAGTAGTTCTGCCCCGATACCTACTCAATAATACCCGATACTGCACTTTATATAAATTGGCTTCTACTTCTTTGAAAAAATCATTTATACCATTTGCATGCTCATTCCCTTCCCACAGAAGTTGATATTGTTCCTTACTCAAATCCATAATGGGTTTATGCACCGGAAATCCCGTTTTCTTGGCGGCTTTAATAAAATATTCTCGCCACATGCCCAATTTTTCACCCTTCCATGGAGCAACAGCACCTTCAAAAACACTCAATCTTTTATTTGGAATCACTAGGCCGGCATCAATACCCAAGATTTGAGAAAAGCCCTCGCAAACCGGACAGGCCCCAAATGGATTATTAAATGAAAATAAATTCGGAACGGGCTCTTCAAATTCAATACCATCCGCTTCAAATTTATTACTGAAAGGCAATACCGATGCACTGGTATCAATATCTAATAATAATTCACCCTCCCCCTCATAAAAAGCAGTATGTATAGAATCTGATAATCGATGTAAATCGTCTTCCTCAAATGTCTTTACAATAAACCGGTCAATTAAAAGCGCATAGTCAGCCTCATTTATTTTTCCTGCTTTTTTCTCTAATAAATCCTCGATACGTACAATTTCTTTATTTACATATAATCGACTAAACCCTTTCTGTAATAAAATATTCAACTCCTCTCTCCAATCCCTATGTGCCTGCTTTTTAAAGGGCACCAGTACCAATACTTTGGCACCTACCTTCAAGCCTTGTATAGCTTCTACTACATCCTTTACATCATCTTTTTTTACTTCCATGCCACTAATGGGAGAAATGGTTTTTCCTACCCTGGCAAAAAGCAAACGTAAATAATCATATAATTCTGTCATACTACCAACTGTACTACGAGGTGTCCTTGTGATTACTTTTTGTTCGATGGCAATCGCTGGGCAAAGTCCTTTGATATCGTCTACATCTGGTTTATTCATTCGCTGCATAAACTGCCTTGCATAGGCGCTTAAACTTTCTGCATATCGCCGTTGGCCTTCTGCAAATAAAGTATCAATAGTAAGAGATGATTTACCCGAGCCAGACACGCCAGTTACTACCACTAATTTATTTCTCGGAATAGTAACTGTTACATTCTTAAGATTATGTACCCTAGCACCTTTGATCAAAATGCCTTCCACTGTAGAAATCTTTTTTCGGGTATCAATTGATTTACTAGCTTTTAAATCCATCCAACAAAAATACGTAGGCAAACTTCTACATCCTTTTAAATGTGAAACTTTTCTTAAAGCATTTAACTACTACAATTAAGAATAGTGGTAATTGGTATTTTTACTACATAAGTAATTACCTAAAAATCGAGTATTTCTACGTAGTTATTTTAAAAACTATTTGTCATATATTTGTAGTCCAATATCCAAAAAAGTGAAAAGCCGCAGATTGCCTATCATTTAGACTTCTACGCATTTTTCTCGATTTTGGTCCTGAATCAAAAGTCCTTAACACTAAACTGTAGAAGTTATGAAATGCCTTAACAACCTTACCGACCAACAATTAATTCATCTTTATTTAGATGGAGATGCCGATGCCCTTTCAACCATCGTATTGCGTTACAAAGACAAAATTTTCACCTCTATTTACCTATTGGTAAAAGACAAGTACTTGGCTGAAGACATTTTTCAAGATGTTTTTATCCGTGTAATTGACACTTTAAAGGGTGGCCGTTATACCGATGAGGGAAAATTCCTACCATGGGTAATGCGTATTGCGCACAATATGTGTGTAGATCATTTCCGTAAAGTAAAACGTAGTCCTAGTATCAAAACCAGTGACGACCGTGATATTTTCGAAGTTTTAAATTTCAGTGAGCCTGGAGCTGATCATCGCATGATGACAGGTCAAAGTCACGACCGCGTTCGTAAAATGGTAGATCATTTACCAGAAGACCAACGTGAAGTAATCATTCTTCGTCATTATGCAGACCTTAGCTTTAAAGAAATTGCTGACCTTACTGGCTGCAGTATCAATACCGCCCTTGGACGTATGCGTTATGGTTTAATTAACCTTCGCAAAATGATGACTGAAAAACAAATTGCACTTTAAGTTTTGTAACCCCCAAATAGTACAAAGCCCTCCAAAGTTGGAGGGCTTTTTTATTACTGAAAATTTGTTGTAAGAGAATTATGATAGTAGGTAATTCTAAATTGACTTGAATTTGTCATCCCCCAAAATAAAACTACTGCTTAAATACCAAACAAATGATTAAAGATTTTTTTACCATCCTCGTTTCCTAATTCCAAATTAGTGGCTCTTTCGGGATGGGGCATCATACCAAATACATTGCGTTCCTTGTTGCAAATACCTGCAATATTATGAATGGCTCCATTGGGATTGCTTGTCTGGGTTATGCTACCCACTTCATCGCAATAGCGATACATGATTTGGCGATGCATTTCAAGTGCTTCCAGTGTTGCCTCATTGGCAAAATACCTTCCTTCACCATGTGCAACTGGAATCTGAAGGGCTTGGCTTCCTTCACCTGTTGCCTCTTTCATAAAAATATTTTTACAAACGAATTGCTGCTGTGCATTGCGCAGTAAAATTCCAGGCAGTAATCCGCTTTCACATAATATTTGAAACCCATTGCAAACACCTAAAACTTTCCCCCCTTTTTGAGCAAATTCTATCACCGACTGCATCATGGGACTAAACCGAGCTATTGCACCACAACGAAGGTAATCTCCATAGCTAAACCCTCCAGGTAATACTATGCAATCCTCCGGAGTAAACATACTAAGGTCTTTGTCTTTGTGCCAAAGAGAAATAACTTCCTGTTGCATATCCTTTTCTAAGGATTCCATCATATCTCTATCACAATTACTACCGGGAAAAACCACTACACCAAATTTCATAAATATTTACTTTATAGTTGGAGGCAACTTTCTACAAAAATACAAATAGCCAATTAATTATTTAACTAAAAAACTTATGGCCAATACCAAGGCTACCAATAACCAATGAAAAAAACCGGGAATCCATCTAACTGTGGGATAATAAAATGCTGCTCCCATTAGTGCTGCCAAAGGAATTGCAGATATAATCCAATATTGAAAACTATGTGTAGCATTAATAAATGGTACAAATAAAGCTATGAGTAGGTATAAAAAAAGAAGGTTCCAGCTTTTTCGGGCTTGAATCAATTGCCGTCGGAAATTTTTCTGTAC
Source organism: uncultured Bacteroidota bacterium (assembly GCA_903858475.1). Taxonomy (GTDB): domain Bacteria; phylum Bacteroidota; class Bacteroidia; order Chitinophagales; family Chitinophagaceae; genus Ferruginibacter. Next base: position 14,134 of record CAIOIZ010000001.1, on the reverse strand, counting down.
ATAAATAAATCCTAGTAAAGCCAGGAATGCAACAATGATAATGGCTGCATAGGACCAACTTGATTCACCAATATGCGGAGCTGTGATGGCGAAGCCCGGAAAATGATACCCCTGCCACTTATCTGCTAAGAATACATAAGACAACAGGAAATAGTATGGGCAAATAATACCCATTAATGCCAATAACCATTCAGCAAGTTTAAAAGGCCGAGTAATCAATAACCCAAAAATTATTAAGGCAGTAAATGCCAATGAGGGGAAGTAGAAAAAGGTACAGATTCCAATGGCTAACCCGATATTAAAAAGAGTAGTTTTCGGATTTTGCGCATTGTGTAAACTACTCATTCTTGCCCATACCCATAAAATCAGAGAATTAATGATTAATGGAGCAGATAAAATATTCCAATCACTGAACAATGAACTTAACAGCAAATAACTCATTCCGGTGAGGTAGCCCGGGGTTTGCAAGAGGCGCAAATCAGATACCAGCTTATTGAAAATAATAGCTTGACTATACAATAAAACAAAAGCCAATAGTGGGTAAATAATCGGTAAGCTTGAACCGAATGGATGCAACCAACTTAAAAAAGCCCTATATAAAAATCCATCTACCTGTTGCTCCTTTGGTATCACTGGCACCAGGAACATGGGGAGTTTCAGCAATAGTCCATAGACCAATAGCAGAAAACTATTATAAGGATTGTTAGCTTTAAAAGTTAGTGTCAAAACAATAATGAATTTTGAAATGGAGAATCATACATCTGCCAGCAAAATTGCATAATTATTTTTTAACAACGCCATTAAAAATCTATTTTGGCAAATAGGATATATCCATTGCGGTAGGTACAGGGCACCAGCAATTGCCTAGCACCGATTTGTTTGGCAAATCGGGGCATGAATCGATATCCTTTTTCTTCACTTTTTAAAGTTGGCTTTCTTGTTATAGTACCATCTGGTAAAATACTATGATTCGACACTAATTGGGTTTTAGACCCATCGTTGAATAAAAAATTAATTTCACCACCCGTATTTATCGTGCCAAAAGAAAGATAATTATCCTCATCGTCGTCGTATTGCTCTTTTTGAATAATATTCGTCCACTGCAAGGAAGCATTTTTATCCAAACTCATTACAATGATATTATCGTAATAATATCGAGTACTCTGATTACCAAAACTATTAGAGGGACGATAATACATATTAAAAGGGGAATTAAAATTATAGTAATCATACCTAGTGGTGTAAGGAGAATACAAATAATCATATCGATTCCAACTATTGTTCAAACCCCTTGTTTGCGAGCTAAAATCTTCTGCTGTTATAATATACCCGCCATCTTTTTTAACCACAATTTGCCTAATCATAAAATCGTTCAATGCAAATCTTAATTGGCCATCTTTTTTGGCTTGATTGCGAATTGAATCAGAGAAAGGAATACAGACAGCATAATTTTTGGTAGCAGTACTGGTATTATAGGAGTAAGCAAACAGTCCCTGTATATTTCCTCTTTTTTCCTGATAATAAAAACTATTAATCAAATATTGCTTATTGAGATTATCTATTTTCAATTCGATGTCATCAATGTATTTTTCCTGTACGTCTACTTTAATGTACTGAAGGCTATCCAGCAAGGGCTGTTTAACCACCAAGTCGAGTTCATTGATATAATCTCGATTGCCAGATTTATACCCTTTGGTGAAAAGTATATTTCCTGCATTATCTATTTTTAAATCATTGATTACATCTCTTCTTTCTTCAAATTCCATGCTGTTGCGACTTTTATGCAATAGCTGCATTTGATTGTCAAAAAGCAAGGTAGTTAGATACAATTTTTCATTGCGCTTTTGAATTTTATATAGCAATAGTTTTTGCTTATCCTCACTGGCAACTACAGCATAAATCTTATTGTCAGAAAGGAAACCAATACGAGTGGTATCCATTTCAAATGGCTCTCCCAATTGCTTTCCATCGGCACCTATGTTTACGCCCATACAATACAATATGCCCTTTTTTTGATATTGGTAAATCATGTAAAAATGAGTAGGCAGAACGTAAAAGTCTACGTTCAATGTCTTCTCAGGCATGAATGCCAAGTCCATTTTTTCCTGCCGCTGCATGTCGCTGCTATAAATGGTAATGTTATGACGCCAACGGATATTTTTATATACCAGGAAATTACCATTCATCTTGCCGATAATTTCAAAATTTATATCCTTACTATCTTCTCGGTTGTAATCAGACCAAGTAATTTGCTGTGCAAGCAGTGGTGAACTGGCAAATATTAATAGATAAAATAACATGTATTGGCGGACATTCATAAATAGACTGTTTGTTAGTTAAAATTACGATTAAATAGAGAATGCATTTATATTACATTGAACAAGATGAGCGTTTGGATGTTATTACATATCATGATCGCTAATTTTATACTATGAATACAGTCTTGATAACAGGAGGAACCGGTTTGGTGGGACGAGCACTGAGTAAAATGCTAGCCGAAAATGGCTATAAGGTCATTGTTTTAACCCGAAAAATACCCCCCTCCTCCACAAATCCTTCTATCAGTTATGCACGTTGGGATATCAAAAATGCCTATATCGACCCTATTGCCATTCAGCAAGCCGATTGTATCATTCACTTAGCTGGTGCGGGCGTGATGGACCATGCCTGGACGGAAGCTTATAAAAAAGAAATAGTAGAAAGTCGCGCAAGCTCTGCAAAATTGCTTTTGACATCGCTTCAACAAAACAGCCATAAAGTAAAATCCATTATTAGTGCTTCTGCCATTGGTTGGTATGGTAAAAGCGAACATGCGCATAGGGAAGAGGAGGAGGCCGACAATTCATTCTTAGGCAATACCTGCAAAGCATGGGAAGAAAGCATTCAACCCGCTCAATCATTGGGTATTCGATTGGTAACGCTAAGAATTGGTATTGTATTAAGTAAGGAGGGAGGTGCGCTGAAAGAATTTTTAAAACCCTTGCAATATAGAATAGCGGCCATTCTCGGTAATGGAAGACAAATCATCAGTTGGATACATATAGAGGATCTTTGCAGGCTATTTTTATTTGCCATTGAAAACGAAAAATTAGAGGGCATTTACAATGCAGTTGCAGCATTACCTGTAAGCAACAAAGACCTTACTATAACACTTGCACAAAAAAAAGGATTGTCTTTTTACCTACCCTTACACATTCCTGCCTTTGTGTTGAAATTAATACTTGGGGGAAGAAGTATAGAAGTCTTAAAATCTGCCACTATTAGCAATAAAAAAATTGAAGCGGCTGGATTTCAATTTAAATTTAATACCATCGAAGCGGCCTTAAAAAATATAGTTACCAATTAAAGGTCAGATTGAACAAATTTGCGTTTTGCCCAAAAATAGAAGAGAAACATATAGGCAATTGCCAAGGCGAAGACAATCCAAGTATAATCCGTAGGCATAATGCTCTTGCTCATCGTTTTTAAACTATTATTGGGGAATCCCAAGAGTCCATCTGCTGCATTCATTGGTAAATAATCGCCAATAGATCCGATATCAGTTCCACTTTCCGATTTAATTTTCATGCTTAATACATCGAGCATTTGAGAAATAATGTTCTCGGCTCCTAAATAAATAAAGAATACCCCAGTAGCAAAACCCGTTCGCTTGATGAGAACAGAAATTAAAATAGCAATCAAATTATAGGAAAAGGCCTTCATGAAAAAATAACCCAGGTATTCAATTCCTTTTATAGAAAAACTGGTACCAGAACCAAGCCCGAAGAGCAATGCAGTGAGGGCTACCATTACAGTGGCTATTAAAGCAAAAATAAAGCCCATCATAAATTTCACATCAATAAATTGTTGCCTACTCCATCCATCAATAATATTCTGGCGATGTGTTTTATACGAATACTCATTGGTAAAAAGCATCAATAATAAAAGCGATGGCAATAATAAAATAAAGCCGGTTACATAACTAGTCGTTTGCCAAGTGCTATCAAAACTATAAGGCGAAAATGAAATCAATCCACCAGCAGGCACATTGCTTACTACATTTTTATTAAAGCTGTACACAATATAATTGGTTGCAATAACGCCGATGATAAAACAGATTGCAAGCACTTTGAAGGCGGTATATTTTTTTACTTTGAGCCATTCAATAGCCAGAAGTTCTTTCATTGTATTTCAGTTAATAAAATTAATAAAATTATTTTTCACTTTTTGTGCCAGTAATTTCAAGGAATCTGGTTTCCAAAGATTTGCGCTTGACATTCAACCTGCTTAATACAATTCCTTTCTCAAAACAGTATTGATTAATGTCGGTTGATTGAATGGTATCTGGACAAGTAAAGGACAGGCCATTTTCATCCATTGTCAAATCGCTAATATAATGCAGGGAGCCAATCAAATTCTGTAAGGCTTCATTATCGTTGGCAGCAATTTCTATTAGCGTGGTGCCTGCATTGACACTTGTACCATCGGTATTCATTACCTCTTTTACAGAGCCCACTGTTTTCAATACCCCCTTTTGTATAATGGCTACGTGCGTACATACTTTTTCTACTTCATCCAGAATATGACTGGCCATGATGATGGTCTTTCCTTTTTTATTCAACTCTTTTATCAGCTCCCTGATTTCTGCAATGCCCGCAGGATCCAATCCATTGGTAGGTTCATCAAATACCAATACATCAGGATCACCTAATAAAGTTGAAGCAATGGCTAGCCTTTGCTTCATACCCAAGGAGAAGGTACTGAATTTAGAATTTTTTCGTTGGTCAAGATTTACCAGCCTTAATACATGATCTATATCCTCCATTCCTCTTCCTTTAATACTCGCCGCAATTTTTAAATTATCCTCAGCGCTCATGTAATGATAAAAATTGGGGGTTTCTAATAAAGTACCAATCTTTTTCCGCACTTCATTGGAAGCAGTTTGTCCGTCCCAACTAAAAGTACCTTCTGTTGCTTTTAGGATGTCCATTACAATGCCTAGTAAAGTAGTTTTACCGCTTCCATTGGGCCCGAGTATACCAAATACCGTTCCTTTGGGTACTGCAAAACTTACATTATTCAATGCCTTGATGGCACCGTAATTTTTAGAAAGATGATCAATTTGTAAAACAGTCATGGTAGAAGACTAATTAGATATAAAATAAATTAAATGCTTCGAAGCGGAAAGTTATCATTTTTTTGAATGTAATAAATCAACAATATTTTAAAAAGGAGCTAGGGCACGGTATTTCATGCCTAATTGCACTTAGGGCAACAAATACTGCCGATACTTACTAGCAATGAATTGATTTTTTTATTCGTATGAAAGCTTCCTTCCTATTTCAAATTTTGTATAAAATAGTCCGTTAGTTTTTGATATAAATGTGCACGATCCTTTCCCAATACATTGTGTTCATGGCCAGGATAAATCATATAATCGATTTGCACCCCATTGTCCACACAAGCTTTAACAAAATTAACAGAATGTTGCTGCACTACTACTGGATCCTGTAGCCCATGAATCAATAATAATTTATCTTTTAATTTACCTGCCTGGCTAATCAAATTAGTTTTAGCATACCCTTCGGTATTTTCAAGTGGAGTATCCATATACCTTTCTCCATACATGATTTCATAATATTTCCAATCCATCACAGGACCACCTGCTACACCCGCCTTAAATACAGCAGGATGATGAAGTAAGAAATCAGTGGTCATAAACCCTCCAAAACTCCAACCAAATAATCCCATTCGATTTTTATTAACAAATGGCAGGGATCCCAAATAGTCAACCCCACTCAGCATGTCTTCCATTTGAGGTTCGCCTAGTTTACGATGAATGATTTGTTCAAATGCCTTCCCTCTATTATCGCTACCCCTGGTATCCAGTGTAAATACTATATAGCCCCGCTCTGCCATGTATTGAAACCAATAATCTCCCGCGCCGCCATTCCATGCATTTAATATCATTTGTGCATGAGGTCCGCCATACCAATAGACCACTACAGGATATTGTTTACTACTATCAAAATTGACAGGCTTATACAGGCGGCAATACAAATCATCGCCGGCTTTGTTTTTAATGGTAAATATGGAAAGCTGTCCCAATGCATAATCGGCCAATGGATTAGATGCCTGTAATAACAAAGATGTTTTGCCGGTTTTTAATTCTGTACAATTAATCGTTCGTGGATTACCGTTAGCACTGTAACTATCTAGTACAGTAGTGCCATCTGTCGAAATTTGAGTGGCATGTACAGCAGTAGCGGGGGTAATTCTTTTGCTCAAGCCAGACTTCAAACTGAGTTGATATAAGTTTTTGGTAATGGGCGATTCTTCAGTAGCTGAATAAAATAAATTATCCCCTTTTGCATCAAATCCTTTTACTTCCAACACTTCCCAGTTACCCTTTGTTAATTGTTTAAGCATATTGCCATTTAGGTCGTAGAGGTATAAATGATTCCATCCATCTCGATTGCTTTGCCAAATAAATTGACTAGGGTTATTTTTTAAGAAGAACATCGGCACCAGGGGCTCTACATATGCAGGATCTTTTTCCTCGAATAAAGTTTTTACAAATGCCCCAGTGGTAGCATTGTATTGGTTTAGTTTCAGGTGATCCTGCTGCCTATTTAATACAGCAATGAAGATCCATTTGTCATCTGGACTCCAAGCTATATTGGTAAGATACTGCTCAACGGGAAGTCCGGTATTAATCCAAATAGTATTATTGATTACAGCATTGTAAACAGCTACCGTTACTTGGTGACTTTGTCCACCTGCCATTGGATATTTAATATTTTCATTTACGGCTGGGTATTGCGACCAATCAATGATGGGGTAATCGGTTACCATTGTTTGATCCATCCTGTAAAAAGCCAAGAGCTTTCCATTATTACTCCAAAAAGTGCCTTTATTGATACCGAATTCATCGCGATGTACCGATTGTGCATAGACGATATTTTTACTGCCATCAGTTGTTACTCGTTTGGTACCCTCCGCACCACTGACAAATAAATTATAATTATCAACGAATGCGGTGTAACCGGCACCGCTCTCTTCCACTGCTTCTTTATCGGCGATGGTGTTCGATATTATTTCATTTGCTTTATTCGTAACCGGATTTAATGCGATGGTAGCACCATTTAGTTTCATCACCCATTCTATACCGCGATTGAATGTAATGTTAGGCATGGTTTTCATCGTTGCTAAACCCGCCAATTTCAAATGATCATTCAGTTGATCCAATGTAAGAAATGAAATCGCTGTTGTCTTTATATTGCCTTTAAACCAAACATCCCCACTGTCTGTTTTTTTCAAATACACATAGTCATTAGTGCCGTATAAAAATTGTAACTGTTTTAAGTTTTCTGGAGCAAGGCTAGTTCTGTTTTTGACCATCGCATCTTCCATCGTCAGCCATTTATTTTGAGATTGAACAGCCATAGTACTGATCAACAATAGCAGCAAACATATTTTTTTCATGACAAATTTTCTATTAGTAAAAGAAGATTGATTTCTGTTGCGGTTGAATTGGGTTGCTAATTAATTGCGGAGGGGGCGGCCCGTTTTTAAAACAGCCTGAATCCGTTCGAGTGATTTCTTTTCACCACATAAGCTCAAGAAAGCTTCTCGTTCAAGATCCAATAAATATTGCTCCGATACCAAGGTGGGTTCGCTTAAATCACCCCCACACATTACATAGGCCAATTTTTTTGCAACCAGCGCATCATGTGCACTGGCATAATTGGCTTTTTGCATACCGTTGATACCTGCTAAGAGTGTGCCTAAAGCAGACCGACCCAATACTTTGATATCAGTTCGTTGAACGGGCATTACATATCCATCATTATACATTTCAATAACGGCTTGTTTACCTTCGGCAATTCTTCTACCCAAATTAATACTTACCTGATCGCGACCTGTTCTATAAATACCCAATCCATATGCTTCGTGTGCACTCGTAGCTACTTTGGCAGTGGCAATGGTTAAAAAGCGATTCTGCAAAGTCAAGGTATCTACTTCCCCTTCATGCATTTCATCTGCTGCTCTCAAAACAAATTCTTTTGTACCTGCTCCACCTGGGATGACACCAATACCCACTTCTACCAATCCGGTATAGGTTTCAGCTGCTGCGACCACTTTATCGGCATGCAAACTCATTTCGCAGGCTCCACCCAAGGCAAGTCCATGCGGTGCCACTACAACAGGTATACCTGAATAACGGACACGCATAATCGTTTGTTGAAATTGCCTGATGGCCATATCTATTTCATCATAATCTTGTTCGATGGCCAACATAAAAATCATACCTACATTAGCACCCGCACTAAAATTGCTGCCCTCATTGGCTATCACCAATCCTTTGTATTTATCTTCCGCCAATGCAATGGATTTTTGAATTCCTTCCAATACTTCACCACCAATGCTGCCCATCTTGGTATACCACTCTAATCCCAATACATCATCTCCAAGATGGTAAGTACGACAAGCGCTATTTTTCCAAACTGTGTCATTGACAAAATTCTTCATGACAATGAATGCCTCACCACCTGGTATAGTCTTATAGGATTTTGTTGTCACGTCATAACAAAGCCGCTTACCTGCTTCTAATTTATAAAATTTCGTATGCCCAGCCGCTAAAAAGTCTTCCACCCATTCTGCAATAGAATAGCCAGCCGCCTTCATCGCAGCTACTGTTTTACTAACCCCCAGAGTATCCCAAGATTCAAAGGCACCTATTTCCCAACCAAATCCCGCCATCATGGCATCATCTACACGATAGAGTTCATCACTTATTTCAGGTATACGGTGACTGATATACGAAAATAAACTATAATGAAACTGACGATAAAATTCTCCTGCCTTATCAGTTCCTGCACAAAGGGCCTTAATGCGTTGAGCAAGATCCTCGATGGGCTTGGCAGTTTCCAAGGTAGCAAACTTGGCTTTCACCCTTGGAGCATATTCCATTGTTTTAAGTTGCAACGTAAGTATCTCCTTTTCACCAGTTGCTGATTTTGTTTTCTTGAAAAACCCTTGTCCTGTTTTATCACCCAGCCAATTGTTTTCCACCATTTTATTTAACCACTCTGGAATAGAAAATATAGCCTTGGCTTCATCCGCTGGGCAATTGTCTGCTACTCCCTTGGCCACTTTTACGAGGGTATCTATTCCTACCACATCTGCTGTACGGAACGTCGCCGATTTTGGGCGACCAATAATGGGACCAGTAAGCGCATCAACTTCGTCTATGCTTAACTGTAATTTTTCCATTGCATTCATAATGGCCATCATGCCAAATACACCTACCCGATTGGCGATAAATGCGGGCGTATCTTTACACAGCACAGTGGTTTTACCCAATTCAAGGCTGCCGTATTGCATTAAAAAATCTACCACAGTAGGGTCTGTATAAGGGGTAGGAATAATTTCTAATAAACGTAAATAACGTGGCGGATTGAAAAAATGGGTGCCGCAAAAATGTTTTTTAAAATCGTCGGTACGACCTTCGGCCATCAAATGAATGGGAATGCCAGAGGTATTAGAAGTTATTAATGAACCAGGCTTGCGAAATTTTTCTACCTGTTCCAGTACAGACTGCTTAATATCTAACCGCTCCACTACTACTTCTATCACCCAATCGCATGGAGCAATGTCTTTCATATTATCTGTAAAATTGCCCGTCTTAATTTTCTTTATTACATCCTTTGTATATACTGGAGAGGGGTTCGATTTAATGGCTGCCAACAAAGCATCATCCACAATTTTATTTTTAGCAGCCGTACTTGCCTCTGCAGGCAAATCCTTTGGAGAGATGTCTAATAATAACACCTGCAATCCTACACCTGCAAAATGACAGGCAATGCGGCTTCCCATCACTCCACTACCTAAAACCGCAATTTTCTTAATAATTCTTTTTGACATATGATAAAATTAGTTAGTTAAACAACTATTTCATAAACGAAGTTAGCCGTAAAGCGGGAAAAAGTAAAATTCGATTAGGAAAAAAGCTATTTGCTAAACAACAGTAGCTGTTTAGCAAGGCGCAAAATAAAGTCGGCCTAAGGCAAAAAACGGGCAATTGCCAGATTAACTAAAAAGAAGCTTGCTAAAATATATACAACCAAGCTGGTAGCAGATAGTATCAATTATGGTGTAGGCTGAACCCTAGAAAAACTAGTAATCAATTTAACTAACCCCTGCACCAGGCTCAATAACTGATTCAGGTTTAACAAAATGAAGTTTCCCCGTATTGTCTTCCGCCATCAATATCATGCCATTGCTTTCAATTCCCTTCATTTTACGAGGGGCAAGATTGGCAACCACTACTACTTGTTTTCCAATTATTTCTTCGGGGGTAAAATGCAAGGCAATACCGCTTACTATAGTTCTTTTCTCAAATCCCAAATCTACCTCCAACTGAAGTAGTTTATCGGCCTTCTCTACTTTTGTAGCTGCCAAAATGGTTCCCACTTTTAAATCAATCTTCGCAAAATCGTCATATACAATGGTGGGCTTAGGGATGACAGCATCGGCTGTATTTGTACTAGTTGGCATTGCTTGATTGTTTTCTGCGGTAGCTGTAATCAATCCGCTTTTTAATTTTTCTATTTGTTTACTAATTTCTTCGTCTTCAATTTTTCTAAACAATAATTCAGGGGCTCGCAAAGAATAGCCTACACTTAATAATTTTATTTTACCAGCATTGCTCCAATCCAATAATTTGTCCACCACTTTCATCATCGACAACATTTTTTTGGCAGTATTGGGCAAGAAAGGATTAATTAATATACTCAGGTTGGCAGTCAACTGCAAACAGAGATGTAAACAATTGTCAATGCTTTGCTGCGCTGCAGGGTTTTCGGCCAATTGTTTTACCACAATCCAGGGTTCCTTTTCCTGCATGTATTTATTACCTTTTCTACTCAGATCAATTACTTCAAACAAAGCATCCCGGAATTTAAATTCCTCCAATAGTTTTTCTACTTTATCCTTGGCTTTACTTATGTCTTCTATCAATGCCCTGTCCTTGTCATCCATGATTGATTCATGTAATGGAGGCACTTTACTGCCGCATAATTTATGCATCAACACCCAGGTACGATTCACAAAATTGCCAAAGATGCTTACCAACTCACTATTATTACGATCCTGAAAATCTTTCCAAGTAAAATCATTATCCTTGGTTTCAGGTGCATTGGCACAAAGCACATAGCGAAGCACATCCTCAGCTCCTTCAAAATCTTTGATGTACTCGTGTACCCATACTGCCCAATTCCTACTCGTTGACACTTTTTCACCTTCGATATTTAGAAATTCATTGGCAGGTACATTCTCTGGCAGCACAAATCCACCATGTGCTTTTAACATGGCTGGGAAAATAATACAATGGAATACAATATTATCCTTTCCAATAAAATGCACCAGCTTGGTATCGTCCTGACACCAATAATCGGCCCATTGTGGAGTTAATTCTTTAGTAGCACTGATATAACCAATGGGTGCATCAAACCAAACATAGAGTACTTTACCTTCCGCAGCTGGCAATGGCACTTTAATTCCCCAGTTACTATCCCTGGTCATTGCTCTACTTTGCAATCCATTATCCAGCCAACTTTTACACTGACCATAAACATTGTTTTTCCATTCAGTATGACCTTCGATGATCCATTCTTTTAACCATGGCTCATAATTTTGTAAAGGGAAGTACCAATGTTTGGTACTTTTTTTAATAGGTACTGCATCACTTAATGCACTGTGTGGATTGATTAATTGCTCGGGAGAAAGCGCCGTTCCGCATTTTTCACATTGATCGCCATATGCTTTCGGGTTAGCACATATGGGACAAGTACCAGTAATATAACGATCTGCTAAGAAAGTATTGGTTTTCTCATCGTAATACTGTTCTGTAATTTTTTCTTCAAACAAACCCTCTTCATACAATTTCTTAAAAAATGCTGCTGCTGTTTCGTGGTGAACGGAATTAGAAGTACGCGAATAAATATCGAACGAAATGCCCATTTGTGCCATGCTTTCTTTTATGATCGCATGATATCGATCCACTACCTGTTGTGGAGTTATCCCCTCTTTCATAGCCCGAATAGTAATGGGCACCCCATGTTCATCACTACCACCAATAAATTTTACATCACGTTGCTGTGCACGTAGGTAACGTACATAAATATCAGCAGGTAAATAACAACCGGCTAGGTGACCAATATGCACGGGGCCATTGGCATAGGGCAAAGCTGCCGTAACCAAGTATCTTTTGGGATTATTCATTTGCTGCAAAAATACCTAAACAATATACAATACCGAAATTTGAGTAACTTCATCTGATGCAACGTAAAAAATTTATCTCGGGCCTATTTACTGCTGCAGCCCTTCCTGTAGTAGGGCAAACTAGTGCTATTTTGTCAAATTGGCCATTGCAACCAGAAGATCAAGAATCGCCAAAGCCAATCAAAGTTCCGCCCTACTTGAAACCAGGCGACTGCATTGGCATAACCTGTCCGGCAGGATTCATTACACTTAAAGAAATTCAACCAGCCATTCTCAAACTACAGGAATGGGGTTTTGAAATAAAGATTGGAGAAACGGTTGGTAAAAAAGACTTCACCTTGGGCGGCACTGATGAGGAAAGAAGAGCTGACTTTCAACAATTATTAGATGACAAAAATGTCAATGCTATTCTTTGTGCTCGCGGAGGATATGGTGCAGTTCGTATCATTGATGCAATTGATTTTTCGCAATTCAAAAAAAAACCCAAATGGATAATTGGATTCAGTGATATTACAGTGCTGCATTCGCATATCCATAAAAATTTTGGTATTGCCACCTTGCACTCCAAGATGTGCAATAGTTTTCCATCCGACTGGACTAAGGCAGAACCCATACAGGTAGAGACCATTCTTTCTATTCAAAAAACTTTGTCAGGAGAAAAATTAAATTATGAGGCAGTGCCCAATGAAAAAAATAGGATCGGTATTGCCAATGGCCAATTAATTGGAGGCAACCTTAAAACAATCGAATCGTTGGCAGGAAGCAATAGCGACCTTCATACAGCTGGGAAAATATTATTTGTAGAAGATACTGGCGAATACCTTTATAGTATTGATCGCATGTTTTGGAACCTAGAAAGAAGTGGAAAATTGTCCAATTTGGCTGGACTCATTATTGGTGGATTTAAAATTAAAGCAGCAGACAGTCCGGAAGAAGAATTCGGAAAAAACTTGTATGATATTGTTTTAGAAAAAACCAATAAATACCAATACCCCATCTGTTTTGATTTTCCCGTGGGGCATCAAAAAAATAATTTTGCTTTGAAATGCGGTATCCCACACCAGCTTTTGATAACTGCAGAGAAAGTATCCCTTTCGGAATTATAATTCGAACTTATTTTACAATTGTTACAAATCCTGTAAAAGGCATTCGTCCATTACCAGGTTCAATGATATAATAGTAGGTATCCATTGGCAGAAACTTTCCATTCTTTGTGCCATTCCATGGATTAGCATACCCTTTTGAAGAACTGTACACCAGCTGACCTGTACGCGTAAATACTTGCACCCTACAATTGGGATAATCATTCAGGTATTGAATCAGCCAAATATCATTGATGCCGTCGTTATTGGGCGTAAAAGTATTTGGAATCAAGGGTGCTTTTAATACTTTAACAAAAACTGCATCAGATACGGGTACACCCTTCAATCGCGACAATCAAGCTACGGGAACACCCTTCAATCGCGCCAAACAAAAACCAAACAATCGGCCAAATCAAGCACATTTTTTGAATTAAATCAAAATGAAGCTCAAATCAAGGTGATTTCTGGCTCAAAAACACCCATATTTGTACCCAAACTGACCCTTAATTGAGCCACAAATGGAAAATATTGATGAATCAATCTTCGAATTTCTCAGCAATCACCCCCTAAGTTCCTCCAAAGAAATCTTTGATGGTATTACCACCGACAAAGGTTATGCAACAATCAAAAGGACACTTAACCACCTCATTGAATTGGATTTCCTTGTTGTATCTGGCAATGGCAAGGGCACCAAATACAAATTAAGCAACTCGTTTATTATCAATAGGCCCATTCGAATCGACACTTACTTTGAAAAAGAAATTGATGAGCGCGATATAAATCAGTCC